>JAEWCF010000027.1 GCA_023390775.1 Bacteroidota bacterium
TTGCTGGCGTTGGCCGATTTTTCTTGGGTGATGTCGGTCCCGCTGCGCTTGGTGCGCAGGTGTGAACCCTCGTCGAAAATGGCGCAACAAACGGCCCGGACCCACTTTTGCTTGTTGGAATCGGGAAGGACGATGCGGTACTCGGTGGTGAAGGTCTGATCTGCCGTGCCCGAAATCACTTTTTCGAATAAAGTTCGTTGCGCGGGCAGGTCATCGGCATGGATCCTGTCGAAAAAGGTCTCAACCGTAAAATCGGAATTGGCCGCAAGCCCGAAGATCTCGCCGAGATCCCCCATTCCACGTATTGAATGGGCAAGAAGGTCAAAATCCCAAAAACCCGATTGGATCGGGCTGTTTGCAGGTGATTTCGCTTCAGAAAACACATTTCTGTCATTGCGCTTTATGAAGCTTTGGTCCATTTTGTACGATTAAGATGCCTAAGATAAACCAAATAAGCGTGCGGCTCATCGCCGATTGCATTAAAATTCTGATTTGTTCAGTCTTTACACCGCAAAAAAACCGCCCGAAGGCGGCTTTTCCATCACCAAAACGAAGTGTCACTGCTTCACCAGCTTCGAAATGAAGAGCTCATTACCGCGGGTTTGCGCCCTTACGAAATAGATTCCCGGCGCGAGGCCCGATACATCAACATTGTCGCTATGGCTTGAATCGATCACGCGCTTGCCAGCCGCGTCATAAAGGGCGAACTGGTTTATTTCCTGTCCCGAAATGGAAAGGCTTACGCGATCGCGGGCAGGATTCGGATAGATCGAAATTCCCGAATTCGCACCAAATTCAGGGGCCGAAAGGCTTTCCAGTTGCAGGTTGACCTTCAACAGCCCAAGATCGAAAGTCGAGACATACAGGTCGGCGTTATCGGCATTGAACATAAAATCCATTGAGATCGAACCCGAATTTGCGATGACATCCGCAGGAATTTCGGTCCAGGAATCCCCACCGTCAACGCTATAGGCAAGCCTGGCCATCGAGGTGTATGTTGTGTTCTCGGCTGCGATCACGTGCCCATTGGTCTTATTGGAAAAACGCGCCTTGCGGACATTGTATCCCGAATACACATAGGCCCAGTTTTGCCCGGCATCCACGCTTTTAAAGATCCCGGCGGTGGTCGCCGCAGATAGTGCCGAAGCGCCTCGCCATAGTCCAGCATGTTGTAATAGTTTGCGCCGATGTTGTTCAGCGCCAAAAAATGCTGTTTGTGCCAGCCTCGTTCCTGTGATACCGATGCGGCCCGTGTGAGCATCTCCAGCGACCGGGCGTGTTCCCCTTTTTGCATCTCCCGGATCCCCGAGGCGATCAGGCTGTCGCAATCGGCCACGGTCTGGGCATGGGTAACGCAAAACATCAGTACAAAAGCGCAAATCCACTTCATGGGGTCAAAATTGTGTTGAGACCCGCAAATATCGAAGTTGTTACAAAGCATTTGGTGGCATCGCATCGGAATCACAAAAAAATTTCTTCGTTTTAAAGGAATTATTATAACTATCGGGACAATTCGCCTTATTGGCCGATCATAACTATATACTTTAAAACGGATCGCAATCTATCCCCATCACAAACACCCTCGCCCTTATGCCACTGTCGCAACTGTCGGTCAAAATTGGATGCAAATTGCTAACCCTCATATAGTCAGCTGTTTGGATTGACCATTTATAAACTACCGATTTGTTAATGAAAAGAATCGTTCATCGATAAATTACGGCAGTTGAACGAACCTATTTTTGGCGCAGATGGGAATTGTGTAAATTTCCGACGCTCAAAATTAAATAGGTGGCGAAACTTTACTTTTGGTTATTGGTCCTATCTTTTGGCCCTCTCTGGTCGCAGACGGAATTTTTCGTCGATGGCACCAATGGGAGCGACCAAAACGACGGCCTCTCCCTCCAAACGGCCTGGGCCACCATCCAAAAGTCCTGTGATGAGGCAATCCCAAACAGCATCGTCAAAATCAGAGGGGGCATCTATCACGAAAATGTTCAGGTCAACGTTTCGGGAACAGGCGGCAATCCCATCGTCTTCACAAATTACCCGGGGGAGACGGTCATTATCGATGGCGAAGGCACCAATGGGACCTCGCTCATCCGGATGACCAACCGCAGTTGGCTTCATTTCGAAAACCTCGAACTGCGGAACCTGGTTCGCAACAACGCCCGCGGCATCATGGTGGAAACCTCACAGAACGGCTATGCGCGCAACCTCAGCTTCAAAAACATAAATATCCATGGGATTCGGTTTACGGCTGAGGACGACGTCATTCCCGCGTCGGGACAGAACGCACGCGGATTCGTGGTTTCGGGGCGCGGTGGCGGAATCGAATACCTGACCATTCAGGATTGCGAGATCCACCACAATGTCACGGGAAAGAGCGAGGCGCTCACCCTAAATGGAAATATAGAGGACTTCCTGATCGAAGGCTGCGATATTTACGACAATACCAACATCGGCATTTGCCTGGCGGGCAATTACGGCGTTTGCAACGATCCGCTCCTGGACAAGGCGCGCAACGGAATCGTCAGGAACAATACCTGCCATGGAAACGTATCGCCACTGGCCTCTTCCGCGGGCATTTACGTGGACGGCGGGGAGAACATCGTCATCGAGCGCAACAGTTCCTACCAGAACGGAACTGGAATCAGCGTAGGTTGCGAAAAGAACGGCGTGACGCAATTCATTACGGTCAAGAACAACATGATCTACGACAATCTGGGGCGTGGGCTTGCCGTTGGCGGATACACGATGCTCACCACGGGCGAGGTGCTCTACTCAACCTTCCGAAACAATACGCTCTACCAGAACAATTCGGAGCTGGGGTATGCGAGCGAGATCCATGTCAGCAAGGCTTCGCAATGTGTTTTTGAAGACAACATCGTCTTTTCCAATGACCAAAACATCGTGCTTTCGGTCGAGGCAAAATTCCCGCAAGCCAACAACCTCTTCAATTACAATTGCCTCTACACACCCTCGGGCAACGCCTCCGACCTCAATATTTACTGGCACGAGTTGAGTTTCGCCGCGCTCCCCGAATTTCAGCAGGCCCTGGGGCAGGAAATCAACTCAATTTATGCGCATCCGGGTTGGGCGCAATCGGAACCGCAAATGCTGGCAGCCAACAGCCTCTGCGTGGATTCGGGCAACCCCGACCTTGAAATTCCGGCAGGCGAACTGGACTTCATGGGAAATCCGCGGCTCTCGGGCGTGGTGGATATCGGGGCATTTGAATTCGATCCGCAACTGGGTCTCGAAACGGTCAGAGCGCAACGTGGAATTTACCCCAATCCGTTGACCGGAAACCTTTTGCATTCGCCAACACTTCTGAGCAATGCGACGTTTAGACTTTTCGACATGGGCGGAAGGCAGGTTGCCGAAATCGGGCACCTCTCCGGTCATTCGATTCAATTGCCGGGGATAGGCGCAGGTCTTTATCTCTACCAGATTTCGCAGGATGGAAAAACGACCGGTATGGGCAAACTCGCCATCCGATAGCCGAACCTTTTCGGGAGCATCGTTCACCAAATCCATTATCGGCGCGGCTTCTTAAATTTTTCCAAAAAAAATTATAACCCTTTGGTGCCGATTGTGTTAGGCCATCCGATAATTATGCTATATTAGAACCCTGGAATTGTGTTTCAGGCATCCTAATCAAGACAAGACATGACGAAAATTACTTCCCTGGCGGCCCTCGGGCTACTGATGATTTCCTTCTATGGCCACGGCCAATCCGCAGCGGGCCGGATGTCAAACCAACATGCCGAAGTGGCGCATGTGAATCCCACGAGTCGGGAAATTCCAGAACTCCGCACCGAATTCACACGGACCTACCTCAACGACAACAAGACAAAGACCACGTTGGCATCGTCGGTTCCTCTTCATTATCTGGACAACGGAAAATGGCTGGAAATGGATTACCGGATTGCTCAATCGGACGGCCGTTTTTCCTATCCGGCAACCAGCCCGTTTTTTGAGATGGCGGGCGACAGAATATCAATCGCCACCGCGGGCAAGCAGGTGGAAATCGGAAGCCGGCCGGTTTTTGAGTTCGAGGAAAGCGCGCATAAAACGAAAGCCCGAACGGTCATGGCCAAAAGCCATGGGAATCACTCGCTATTAATGGAAGGGATTTCGCCGAATATTGACAGGCAGATGGACCTGTACCACGGCGCGCTCAAATACAGCTATATCCTCCGAAGTGCCAGCGCAATGCCCGAATCATTTGCCCGCCTTTCCATTGCCGAAACCCTTTCGTTGCCCAAAGGATTCACGGCCCGCAAAGAAATTCGGGAAGGCATGGAGTCCATCGTCATTGCCAACATCGACGGCACGACCGCGCTGGTTTTTCAGCCGGCAATTGTCACCGACAGCAAAATGGGCCAGCGCCCGGGAAGGCCGGAGGCCACTTCGGCCAGCTACGAATTAATCAAAATCGATGAAAGAACCTATACGGTCCGGATCCTGGTGGACGGGAATTGGCTCACTTCTCCCCAGCGGGTGTTCCCGATCGCGATCGACCCGGTGGTCACGGTCAACAATACCGATGTGATCAATTCGTGCTTCACGCCCAACTACCAGGCGGCGCCGCTTCAGGTAAACATTCCCGCGGGAGAAACCATCCTCACCACCGACCTCAGCTATGACTTCGTCGCGGTGGCCGGATCCGGGGCATGGATGTCCGACCAGCGGAGTTTCGTGGCAGGGCCCAACGGGCAAACACCCGTACAAAACGGGACCGGCAATTCCGACGGCCTTCTTACTTATAACATTACGGCCAGCCCCATCGGGAACGGAATCTCAACCGGCACCGTGACCTTCAACTTCAATTTTGCCCGTAACTGGGGAGGATCGGGTTGCAATGCCACGTTCAATTTTGCCAACCGGCGCACTGCGATGGTCACCTATGGAACCATCGAATACGGCGACGGCCCCCTTGTGATCAATGAATATTCGGCGTCGAACCGCAACTTCAACGACGGTTTCGGCCGCAACGAAGACTGGATCGAACTCTACAACGCCAGTCCGGACACCTATTTCAATTTGGCCGGCTACCACCTGAGCAACAATATCGACAACCCGACCAAATGGCAGATCGAGAGCGGGGTCATCCCGCCCAACAGCCGCGTGCTGGTCTTTTGCTCCAACAGGGACATCGCCTCGGGGACAGTACTACACGCCAACTTCGACCTCAGCCAGCTCAAGCCCGATGAAGTGGTGCTCGCGGATCCCGACGGCAACATCCTCGAATCGCACGAAATGTATGTCACCCAGACCAATCATTCCTACGGGCGCACCACCGACGGCGCATCGGGTTGGAGCGTTTTCACGGCCCCGACACCGGGCAACGCCAATGCGGGCGGCTCGACCGGTTACGCGGCCAAACCCGAATTCGGCCTTCCGGCGGGCAAGTATCCGGGACCGGTTTCGGTTACTTTGTCCACTACGGGTACGGGCGAGCAGATCCGTTATACAACCAACGGCTCCACCCCTACCGCCGCATCGCCGCTTTATACAGGGCCGATTTCGGTGACCCAATCGACGGTAATCCGCGCAAGGAGTTTCAGCACGCAGCCGGGGATACTCCCGGGTTTTATCGAAACCAATACCTACTTCATCAACGACAATTCCACCTTGCCGGTCTTTTCACTGTCGGGCGATCCGGACCTGCTGCAACTTTTTAACGGCAATGGCGGGCTTGAACCTACGGGCTATGTCGAATATTTTGAAAGCGACGGAACGCTCATCGATGAAAATATGGGCGATTTTGACCAGCACGGAAACGATTCGTGGGCCTATGCGCAACGCGGGGTCGATTTTATCTCGCGCGACGACCACGGGTACAAACGCCGGCTGGAGCACCAATTCTTCAGTACGACCGACCGCCAGAATTTCCGCAGGCTGATCATGAAGGCCGCCGGAAGCGACAATTATCCGCACCAAAGTGGCGGTGGGCATTTCCGCGACCTGTTCGCCCAGACGCTTTCGCATCAGGCAGGGCTCGAACTCGACGAGCGCAGCGGAGCCTACGTCAATCTATTCGTAAACGGTCAATATTGGGGGATTTACGATATCCGCGAGAAAGTCGACGACAATCAGTACACCGATCATTATTACCAGCAGGACTATATCTACCGCGACAGCGACGTTTACCTTCAATACATCAAGACCTGGGGCTCCACCGAGGCGGAATTCGGGAACCAGCCCGCTTTGGATGCCTGGCAGGACCTGCTGGATTACGTACAGGACAATGACATGTCGGTCGAAGCCAACTACAACTACGTGGAGAGCCAGCTCAACATCGACAGCCTCGTGGATTATTTCGTGCTCAATTCCTATCTCGTGAACCGTGACTGGCTAAACTGGAACACGTCCTGGTGGCGCGGCCTCGACCCCGAAGGCGGAGCGCTCAAGTGGCGGTATGCGCTTTGGGACATGGACGGCATCCTCGGCCATTACGTGAACTATACGGGTGTCCCCGATACCTCTGCCAACGCCGAACCCTGCCAGGTTGAAGACCTCGTGGTGGGTGTCGGCCATACGCAAACCATCAAGAAACTCATTGACGAGAGCCCCATCGCCCGCCAAAAATACATTACCCGTTACGCCGATTTGCTCAACACGCACCTCTCCTGCGAAAACGCGACAGCCGTCTTTGACAGCATCGTTGCGGTGATCGCGCCGGAAATGCCACGCCAGATCCAACGTTGGGGCGGAAGCATGGCCACCTGGCAGGCCAATATACTAGCCGCCCGGAACTTCCTGTTGCAAAGGTGTTCGCAAACCATCAGCACGGGCATGGTGAACTGTTACGACCTTTCGGGGCCCTATGAGACCACACTGCTGGTGGAACCCGCCAACTCGGGAAAGATCAAGATGAATTCCGAATGGCTGTCCAATTTCCCTTTTACCGCCTCAATCTTCGGCAATATCGAAACTTTGCTCAAGGCCGAGGCCAATCCCGGATACGAATTCAGCCATTGGGAGGTGGACGGCGCTGTCATCCAACCCGATGCCGAAAGCCCGGACATCGTCTTGCAGATTTCACAGGCAACCACCGTCACGGCGCATTACAACGAACTGGTCAATATTCCGGATGAGGTCATCTATTACTGGCATTTCAACGACCTCGAAACGCCCGCGGACGTTACCGAGATTGCAGCCGATTTTAACCTCATCCCGCCCGCACAACCGCTGATGACCTATACCGGGGAAGGCCCGCGGCATATCGACGCCACCGATACGGGCTCGCTTTTGAACCTGCATCAGGACCAGGGAACGGGCAATGCCGCAAGGGTACGGAATCCATCGGACGGCCGGACGCTTGTTTTTGATCTGCCTACGACCGGGTACAAGGACATCAAATTTGCCTATGCGGTCCAGCGGACCAATTCGGGACAGCTTACCAACCATATTTTCTACAGCGTGGACGGCTCGAACTATATCCAGGGCGGGCTTGCGCAGACGGTCTTTAATGTGGGTACCGAATACAGCGTGGTGGACATCGATTTCAGCGCGATCGATAACGTGAACAATAACCCCGATTTCAAGATCATGATCGGATTCGAAGGCAACACCACCGCAGAGAACGGCAACAACCGCTTTGACAACATCACACTCAAGGGAACCGAACTCGAACTTTCCACGCCGCATCAAAACGTGACCAGCTACCAGATTTTCCCGAACCCCTTCAAGAACGTGGTTCAGGTCATCAGCAGCGACCCGGTGCAGGAAATCTCGGTTTTTGACATGATCGGTAAAAAGATCGCCACCCGGAGCATCCAAAATGCCACGCATGGCGCAATTGACCTCGGCGGTTTGAATTCGGGCGTCTACCTGATGAAGGTCAAGACCTCGAAGGGCGTGATCACACATAAATTGGTAAGGGAATGAACGTAGGGATATTGAGGATGAAAATTACGTTTTCAATATCCTTCCTGTTTTGCTTTTTCGTTGTTGGTGCGCAAGAACCGATGCACGTGTTTTACAACGCCGACTCGACCCTGACCGGCTATCGCGAAAGGGACGTCACCGTCCTCTTTAAACCGCGTTTTACGGGGACGCTCCACCCCGCAAAAAAGGTGGACCATGTTGCCGCAGTGATGGAGGCGACGCCCGATGGATGGCGCGGGTTCCATATTAACCGAAAGGGAAAAAGGTTTGGTACCGACAGCATCTACATGCTCGAGGCCATGCTGGATTGCAAGAGCGAGGGCCATATCAGGTTCAGGAATCCCAAAACCCAATTAATGGGTGTCTTCAACAGGCACGGAAAAGTGGCGATACCCGCGCGATTCAATTATATCGGTCCCCTGACCAACGGACATGCCTTTGCGCTTCTCGGTGCCAAAAAGGATACTACCGATATTGAACACCCCAGTTATATTGGTGGCCACCATGTTTTGGTCGATACGCTCGGCAATATCGTACTGGACGATTATAAAACGGGAGACCACAACCTTCTCTCGTTGCAAAAATCGGCGAATAGGAATGACGATCCCGACCGGGACTGGTTTGCGACAAGCGACGGTTCCTTCATTTCCATGACCGACTACAGAAAAGAATTCAAAAATTGGCTCACGAGCGTCTTGCTCCCCGGACTGACCCGGCAAAAATTGGTGCGCCACTCGTTATCGCAACTTGCGACCTGGAACGGCGAATGGGCCCATGTGCCCGCCCGGGAATGGCTGCGCGGGAATTTCAAAAGAGTCCGGCAGGCCCTATCGGCGGTGGGCAAACAATCGGAGTGCAATATCTCCAACACGGGACTGAATTATTTTATACACGATTTGGCTGAATTCGATGCGTATCTGGACAATTGCGGCAACGCGAGGGACGACGTCTACCCCGTCTTTTCGGTATCCGTCCCCCGGCAGGGAAATCTTTCGGGCCACGAAGATCAATTCGAATTCCTTCGGACCAAGCAGGGCTACAGGCTCATCTCGGCCACCCTGGCACAATAGGCCAATTTTTTCCTAAAGTCGGTCATTGAGGTCATTTTGATCGGGATTCCGGCGTTATGACTCCATGAAGCCACGGACGATCCTTACCATCGGGCATTCCACCCACTCCTACGAGGAATTTCTCGCAATGTTGCAGTCACACGGTGTCCAATGCGTTGCCGACGTCCGGCATTTTCCCGGCTCGCGAAAATTTCCGCATTTCAATACCGATGCGCTTTCACATAGCCTTGCGGCAGATGGAATCGGGTACCGGCATTTTATCGATCTGGGCGGAAGGCGCAAACCCTTGCCCGACTCTGCCAATACGGCCTGGCGCCATGAGGCTTTCCGCGGTTACGCCGATTACATGCAGACTTGGGCATTCCGGCGGGCGATCCTGGATCTCGAGCAACTGGCCGAAAGACAAATGGTGGCCTATATGTGTTCGGAAGCGGTCTGGTGGCGTTGCCATCGCGCCATGATTTCCGATTACCTGAAATCCCGCGGCTGGCAGGTGCTGCACATCATGGGTGCCTCGACCGCGCGGGAACATCCGTACACGGCGCCGGCGCGGATCGAATACGGAGTGTTGACCTATGCGCCGGGGCATTGACGGTCCTCCAGGTATTGTTTATTGCATTTCTTCCCCCGCATCGAATAATTCCGTAAATTAGGGAGACATTTCAAAAATACAAGCGATGCCCTGGTACCACGGCGACTATCCGCCCTCCTATAAGAATCAGCCTGAACACATACGCGAAAAAGCGGTCGAGATCGCAAACGCCATGCTTGAGGAGGGTGCGGACGAAGGCGTCGCGATTGCCACGGGGCTCAAACGCGCCCGCGAATTCTACGAAGGCGGCGGGGATACGGAAGAAGAATGATTTTCACAATTTGACCGTTATCGGTTAGGCTGAATTATCAAGTTTACAATAAAAACATGAACAGGAAAGGGCCCATTATCATTATTGAGGACGATCTCGACGACCAGGAAGTTCTGCAGGCGGCATTCGATTCACTTAACTACGGGAATGAGGTTTTGTTCTTCAACGACGGCGATATCGCCCTGGAGTACCTCACGGATGTCGAAATCGAGCCCTTTATCATCTTTTCGGACATCAACATGCCCAAGTTGAGCGGCATCGAACTCCGCGAGAAGATCCACCAGAACGAACAGCTTCGGTTAAAGTCGATCCCGTTCCTGTTTTTCTCGACCAGTGCCGAGCAAAAGCACGTCGTGGACGCCTATTCCAAGTCGGCACAGGGATTTTTCATAAAGCCTACCAGCTACGCCGAGATTCGGGAGACAATGAAAATCATTCTCGATTACTGGCTCAAGTGCGTATCGCCCAATTACATCAAATAGGATGAAACAAAGCGCCGGAATCCTTGCGTGGTACAGGCGCGAAAGCGGACCCTACGTGCTGCTTGTCCATCCCGGCGGCCCTTTCTGGAAAAACAAGGATGCCGGAAGCTGGTCCCTGCCCAAAGGCGAGTTTGAAGCGGGAGAGGATCCCCTGGCCGCGGCAAAACGCGAATTCAGGGAGGAAACGGGTTTGGAAGTTTCGGGGATTTTTGTGCCGATGTAGCCGGTAAACATAAAATCGGGAAAAGTCATCCATGCTTTTGCGGTTGAATTCGAGGCAGAGCTGAAACATTTTAGAAGCAACGACTTTGAAATGGAATGGCCTCCGCGATCGGGCAAAATGATGCGGTTTCCCGAGGTTGATCGCGCCGAATACTTCCCGCTATCCCAAGCCAGGAACAAAATCAATGCGGGCCAGTTGCCGATTCTGGACCAACTCGGGCCCCTGACCGGATCTTCGGGCAATGACGGATCTTCAGGCACGGCGTCATAAAACGCAATTTTAGCGAGGAAAGCCGTTCGGGGAATTGAGCCGGCAAGGCCGGCAGTAAAAATCCCGAAAAATGGTTGGAGATAAGGATTAATCATTAACTTGGTCGCACGGGCTTAAACGTTATTTAATGATGATCTCCGAACTCCTCCTCAAACCCAGGCAATTCTACCGCAATTTCGAATCGGTCTACAATCATTCGCACGTCGTATTTTTAATCGTGGCGGCAGGTATCGCGCGGGCTTTCGACCGGGCCATCTCAAAAAGCCAGGGCGACACCTGGGAGTTGGCGAGCGTGATCTGGTTTTCCATCATCATCGGTGCGCTGCTGGGCTGGATGGCTTTTTATATCTACGCGGCCCTTGTCAGCTGGACCAGTGAGTGGATTGGGGGCAAGATTTCAACCCGGGAAGCCGTTGGGGTGATGGCCTATGCGGCCATCCCGATGGTCTTTTCAATGATTTTCCTGGCGGTTCAGATTGCGCTGTACGGCAACGAGGTTTTTCAATCGGAAGTCGCCTATGGCATCGAGGACACGCATTTCTACATATACTTCGGGCTATTCCTGGTCCAGGCCCTGCTTGGATTGTACAGTTTCATACTGTTCGTGATCGGGCTATCTGAAATCCAGAACATTGGAACAGGCAGGGCGCTGCTAAATGCGTTCATGCCGGTCCTTTTCCTGCTCGCGATCGCCGCAGTATTGATTGTGGTAATGAGTATCGTTTAATCACCACGTATGATGATTCGGTCAACCTTACTTTTCGGCATCGTTGCGACCCTAGTCGTTTCATGCAGCCAGGAACGGGATTGCGGATGCGGGCCGGAGGCGCTTATTGTCGTGCTGGCGCCGGTAAGTGCAGATGGAGAACCGATGCTCACGTCAGCAAATTTCGATGCGATTTCAATCTCCATAAAATCCGATGAGGAGTATATTCCCTTTTTCGGTGCGCAGTACCTGGAGGATGAGCCGATTGCGCGAATCAAGTTCAGATTGGAAGCTTCCCCTGCCGATACGACCTTCGTCGACTGGAATCCTGCCGACCGCGATACCCTTACGCACACAAGCGACGAAAATGGCTCAATGATCAGAATTAACGGGCATCCTTCGGCACCCGATGCGTCGGGGATCATCTATCTGCAAAAATAAAGGCCAATGCCACCAGATTGTTAATTGTCTGGGGCAATCGGCCAAACATGGCTACCTTTGGCAAAAGATTTCAAAATGGGCACCGCGTTCCACATTATCGGCCAACCTAACACCAAGCCTTGCGGATTGTCCTATCGACTTGACGACAGTTTCCTGAAAAGTTCCAAGGAGTTCGTCCGGTAAACCTGCCAGGTCCCGGGCAGGCCACTCCGATTAATTTACTGTAACCGGGTAACCGATGCGCAATTGCATTCGGGACCATCGCGTTGCCCGCAACTTTAGGAACTAATGGAACAATCTATAATCTTGAGCACCGGAATTTACGATTTGATCAAGGACCAAATACGACGGCGAAAGGTCACGCCCGAACAGGCCGAAATGCTGACCGCCGAACTCCGCCACGCTACCCAGGTGCGGCGCAACGACCTTCCGGATAACATTGTGGATATCAACACGAAAGTTACCGTGCGTTACCCCGAAATTGGCGAGGAACACATCCATAGGTTTGTTAAACCCGGAAAACAAAAACTAAAGCACCGGACCGAATCGATCATGACGCCGATCGGGATCGCCTTGGCGGGATATCCGGAAGGCGCGCGCATAAAATGGCCCTTTCCCGAAGGCGAACGGGAAATTGAAGTTGTGAGGGTGGAAAAATTCTGATTTAAAGGCTGCTTTTGCAGCCTTTTTTTTTAGAAGCGCATGGTCTCATTCATGACCGGGATGCGTCCGCAAACGCGCGACAAGGGCATTGGTTCCCTCGTCTGCCGAAATCCCGTATCCGTTTACGAGCGTACCCTTTACGCCGAAGCGCTCCGATGAAATCGCGTAGAGTACGGCCTGGTCGTCTGGGTTGGTCGCGCCTTCAAACCTGAAGACCTGGTCGATCCTGAAATCTTCCGGTGGCAATGGCCCGGCCGATCCACACACAAGGCAGTCGCCGCGGACATTGAGGTCCTGGGTATATCCCTGCTCGCGGAGGTTCTTGAGGGTATCGACCAAAGTGACGTATTTGTTCATGATGCTGTGTATTATGATGTTGCCTTGCGGATCTCCGGGACCACTTTCGTCCCGAAGAGTTCGATCGATTTCATCACCAAAGCGTGCGGTGTGGTCCCCAAACTGGCCTGCGCCATGAATCGGGTGTTGCCGAAGAGTTCATGCTGGTAAAGGATCTTGTCGATGACCTGCTGCGGGCTGCCTACCATCAGGGCCGCCTTGGGTGACCTCAGGTATTCATATTGTTGCCGCGAGAGTTTTGCCCAACCCCTGTCCCGGCCCACGCGCTCCATCATTGCGGCGTAATGCGGAAAGAAATCGTCGGCTGCACGTCGCGAATCGGTTCCGATGAACATATGATTGTTGACTCCGAACTTTGGATTGTCAAACCCCGATTTACGGGCCGTTTCCTTGTAAAGATTGGCAAAAGGAACGAACTGTTCCGGCATTCCCCCGATGATCGCCAGCATAAGCGGAAGCCGCAACGTTGCGGCCCTAATG
>JAEWCF010000008.1 GCA_023390775.1 Bacteroidota bacterium
CACAACTGACAACTGACAACTGACAACTGACAACTGACAACTGACAACTGATGACTGAAAGGTTTGTAAGGTACAGAACCAAACGGCAACCTGGTAGAACGAATTCAACTGACGACTGACAACTGAGGATTGACGATTGAAAGGTTGGTAAAGTCCCGAGCCAAACGGCACCCGGGTTGAGCGAAATCAAACTGATAGCTGATAGCTGACAGCTGACCGCTTTACTGATGACTGATGACTAAATACATTCCGTTTACAGTTTACAGTTAACGGTTTACAGAGCTTTTACAAAAAAAACAGTAGGACTTGCCCGAACATTTGCCCATGTATAGTTACCCTCCTCCGGGCAGACCGAAATCAAGCTGACCCCTGATAGCTGACGGCTGATAGCTCACCTGACAATAATCATATTTCCAACCACCTGGACTCCATACCTTTGAATGTAAATCTAATAATCATGGACCAGACCCATCTTCACCTGTTGATCACGCATCTGCCCATTTTTGGGACATTTTTGGGTGCGATCGTGCTTGCAAACGGAATCTTCATCAAGAACCTGCAGGTCAAATTTGCCGCATATTACCTTTTGATCATCTCGGCGATGGGCGCGGTGGTCTCCTATATCACCGGTGAATCCGCCGAGGAAACCGCCGAAAATATTCGGGGGGTCGCCGAAAGCGCCATCGAAGCCCACGAAGATTTTGCCCTGGTCGCGCTTTGGGCGCTCTGCATCCTGGGGGTCGCTTCGTTAGCGGCGCTAACCTTCGCACGAATGAAGCACAAAGCGTCCCAAACCATCGCGATCGCCATTTTGATCCTGACGCTTGTTTCGTTCGGTCTGGCGGCCAGGACCGGCTACCTCGGCGGCCAGATCAGGCATACCGAGGTCGCCGGAAATTCGGCCCCGGCGACTGACTATGGCGGCGAATATGAGCACGAGTGATGGATGGTGGCTTGTGGCTTGTGGTTAGTGGCTAGTAGCTCCAAGCACCCGGGACGAACGCAATCAAGCTGACCCCTGACAGCTGAAAGCTGAAAGCTTATACTTATGACTGACGACCGTCTCCACATCCGGGCTGACCGCAATCAAACAACTGATAGCTTTCCTACTCCCTCACGAACTTCTCCACCGAAACTTCGGCGTTTCGGCCAAATACCCGTGCAAAATAGATCCCGCGTGGCAGATGGGAAACATCCAGGGCCGCCTGCGCACCGTTTACCGCCACTTTCGCGACATTCTGCCCCTGCAGGTTGTAGATCGAGACCAGGCGGATATTACCGTCCGATGTCACATGGAGCGTTCCGCCAACCGGGTTCGGATAGAGCCTGAATGGGGAGCCCGTAGAATATTCTTCCGCCGACAGGGTTGACCCGTTATTGAGATAGACCTTCCAAAACATCTGGCTGCCGCTGGTGAACACGTTTCCGCTATCGCCCGAATCCACCAGGTCAGGCTTGTTGTCGTTGTTGAAATCGATGACGCTGTGGCTGGTGTGGTATATGGCATAGTCGTAACTTTCCAGATTGGGGATGTTCCACTGCAATGCCGTGGGGCTAAAACCGGTTCCGCTGTTTAGGTAAACCTTCCAGTACCTCTGGCTTCCGTTTGTGAACACGCTTCCGTTGTCGCTCGAATCGATCAGGTCCGGCTTGTTGTCGCCGTTGAAGTCAATTTCGTTGTGCGCGGCATCGGATACCTTGTAATCGTCGCTTCCGATGACGGGGATGTTCCACTGGGTAAACGAAGCGCTAAACCCCGATCCGGTGTTGAGGTACACTTTCCAGTATTTTTGGCCGCCGGCCGTGAACACATTGCCATTGTCGCTCGAATCGATCATATCCGGCTTGTTGTCGCCATTGAAATCGATGGTATTGTGCGTCGTGGCCGAAACCTTGTAGTCATCCGGACCAATCGCCGGAATATTCCATTGGACGAACGTTGGGTTAAAGCCCGATCCGGTATTGAGGTACACCTTCCAGTATTTCTGCGTGCCGGTCGTGAACACATTTCCCGAATCGCTTGAATCGATCAAATCCGGCTTGTTGTCGCCGTTAAAGTCGATGACGTTGTGGGTCGTGGACGCGATTTTGTAATCGTCAGAACCGATGACCGGAAGGTTCCACTGGACGAAGGTTGGGCTGAATCCCGATCCCGTGTTAAGGTACACCTTCCAATAGCGCTGGCCGCCGTTCATGAAGACGTTGCCGCCGTCGCTCGAATCCACCAGGTCCGGTTTGTCGTCGCCGTTGAAATCATAGACCCCGTGATCCGAATCGTAGATGATATACTCGTCATTCCCCAGGTTTGGGATGTTCCATTGGATCGGGGCCTGGCTGAACGCCGATCCGGTATTCAGGTACACTTTCCAATATTTTTGGCTGCCGGTGGTAAAAACGTTTCCGCCATCGCTCGAATCCACGAGGTCCGGTTTGCCGTCGCCATTAAAATCGATCACGCTGTGATCCGAATCGTAAACCTTGTATTCGTCGTTGCCCAGGCCGGGAATGTTCCATTGCAGGGGCGATGCGCTGAATCCCTGCGCAAGCACGAATTGTGTGCAACCCAGCAGGAGAAGGGCGAAAATGTTTCGGGTAATTTTGGTCATTTGGTCGGTAATTAAATTGCGGTGGCAATAATACCATTTTTTTTTCACCGAACCATTGTGTGGTCTGTGGCTGGTGGCTGGTGGCTGACAGGGGATATGATCGTAAAGTCAAAGGTCATAAAGTCATAAGGTCATAAAGTCATAAAGTCATAAGGCCAATTAGCCGATAGGCATCCAGGTTTTACGTGACTGATGACTGATGACTGATGACTGATGACTTGCCCAACATCCGGGCTGTCCGCAATCAAACTGAGAGCTGATAACTCTAGCGACTGATGACTGACGACTGATGACTTGCGACAGCTAACAGCTATCTCATCCCATAATGCCTCATCAACATTTTTTCATACATTTTTCCCGGAAGGAGCCGTTTGAGCGCGATGGAGAATTTTTGCATGAACGCGCCGACTTTGTAATGAACCTCGGGCGATTTTTGCTGGATGACGACGTAAAGCGCGTGGGCCATTTCCAGTGGGTCGCTGCCCGAATCCACGTGCGAATCCATCGTCCTTAGAATGTCGCCGTATTGCTTTTCATAAGCCGAACCGGGCACCAGCGGCGCATGGTAACGGCCCGCGGCAATGTTGGTGGCAAAGTCACCCGGCGCGATGCTGGTTACGTTTATTCCCTGGGATTTGACCTCCATGCGGACGGCTTCGGTGACCAGGTCCAGTGCACCCTTTGATGCCGAATAGATTCCGCGGTACGGAAGGCCCATATAACCCGCAATTGAAGTGATGTTGATGATGAGCCCCGACTTTTGCGCCCGCATCTGCGGAAGTACGGCCTTCATGACCTCGATGGGGCCAAAGAGGTTGACCTCAAAATTATTGCGAATTTCTTCGGTGGGGATTTCCTCGATGGGCCCGGTGATGCCCACTCCCGCGTTATTGACCAGCACGTCGAGGCGCCCGGACTTCCCGATTACCCGGTCGACGCAGGAGGCGATACTTGCCGAGTCGCGGACATCCATCGCCAGCAGCGGAAACACCGACTGCGGATAACGCTCCGGGCTTCGGCTTGTGCCAAAGACCTGAAAACCCTTTTGCGTGAGGAATTCTCCGATGGCCTTGCCGATGCCGGAGGAGGCGCCGGTAATTAAAACTACTTTCAATTTTTAGGGGTTAGTGGCTGGTGGTTAATGGCTTGTGGCTTGTGGTTAGCGGTTGGTAGTTAGTGGCTGGTGGATGGTGGCTTGTGATTAGTCTTCTCCTAGCCACTAGCAACTAGCCACTAGCCACCTATTTATTGCTCTTATGCTCATAATAATAAAACTCCTCCGTTCCGTCTCCGCCCTTCTTTTGTCCACGGATGGTGTAATAACGGTTTCCGATGGGCTTGATCTCATATTCCCAGTCGCCTTGGTTGGGGTTCTTGCTCTTGTCAAAGCGGGCCAGGTCGGCGCAGAGTTTCTTTGGTGGCGGCACCGATACGATCTTGTCAAAACCGCGCGCGGTCACCATGTATTTGAGCGTATACTGGCCACACGGCGCGGGCGTTATTGTCGAATTTTCGGACGAAACGAGCGGGTTGTCCCGATAGGCGGTAAGTTCCTTCTCGAAGGCCTCGAATTGGGCGTTGACATCGGTTTGGGCAAAAACGGGCGCGGCAAAGAGCAGCGCGATGATGAACTTTTTCATGAGTTGGATATTAGCAGGTTGATAATTTTATTGCAAGGGCCTAGCCCGGATGGAAGCGATATACTTTTTTGCCCTGACGCAAGGAAAGCAAAAAAGATTTAGCGGACAGCCGGATCATGCTCCAAACGAAAAGGGTAAAAATAAAAAAATCTTCCCAAAGGAAGATCAAAAATGGCAAGCGACCTGCATCGCACCGCTACAACCGCATACCTTTGCTGCGTTCCCACCCTGGAGGATTCTGCAGGAGCTGGTCGTGCAGGACTTGCCGTTGCAAATATACAATCTTTTTGTATTTTCGCAAGCCACCGGAGCGGATTTCCTGCCCAAAAACCCACAATTGAAATGAAAAGATTCAACCTGCTCGCTTTCATCATGATAAGCCTTGTCGCGGCGCGATGCGGTGACCAGAAAAAAGACGAAAATCCGTTTGCCATCAAGAATTCGCTGTTGCGTGCGCAGTACAAACCCGGCGATAAACTCTCACTGGCCGTGGAAAATCCGCAGGGCAAGGCGGTCGACAGCGTCATATTCTTCGTCAACGACAAAAATGTCGGCTCGGTCAAGGGTGACGGGCAGGCGGAAGTTTCGCTCGAGGGGAAATTCGGGTACCAGAACATCAAGGCGCTGGTCTACTATGAAGGCCGGACCGCAGAGGCGGCCGACCGCGTCGAATTGGTCTCGCCCGTGCAGCCGCAACTGTTGAATTATACGGTGGTCAACACCTATCCGCACGACATTACCGCCTTTACCGAAGGACTGGAATTTTACCGGGACACCCTTATTGAATCTACGGGGCAGAACGGCAGTTCGTGGTTTCGCAAATACGATTACAAGACCGGAAAAGTGCACAAACAGGTCGATCTGGACCGGCAGTATTTTGGCGAGGGCATCACGGTCATCAACAACCAATTGTTCCAGTTGACCTGGCAGAACAAGACCGGGCTCATCTACAACGCGGGCAACGGGAAGCTCATCAAGACGTTTGCGTATGACAAGGATATCGAAGGTTGGGGCATGACCAACGACGGAAAGCACATCTACCACTCCGACGGCACCGAGAAGATCTGGAAAATGGATCCGGCCACGCAGAAAATGGTCGATTACGTCAACGTGTATTCGGGTACGAGCAAAATCAAGAGCATCAACGAACTCGAGTGGATAAACGGAAAGATTTACGGCAACATCTGGCAAAAAGACGCCATCGCGGTGATCGACCCGGTGACGGGTGCGGTGGAAGGGGTACTCAATTTGGCCGATTTGCGTAAACAACTCAAAAACCCGCAATCCGAGGTACTGAACGGGATTGCCTACAACGCCAAAACAGGGACAATTTTGGTGACCGGCAAGCATTGGGACAAGATGTTCGAAATCCGCGTGAGCGCGCCATGACTTAAACAGTCGTTAAATGCGGGATCTTTTCGCCAAATTCTCTTAACGGATATACTACGATAAGGGGTTTGCGGTTATCAAGCCGATGAAAACCCTCTTCGCACTGATGGTGCTTCTTTCTTCAGGTTGCAAGCGCGCCGAAGCACCCGCGATATTACCTGCAGTCAACATGACCAATATTTCATACGGAACGGATTCCGCACAAAAGCTCGACCTGTACCTGCCCGAGGGGCGCGGCCCGCAAACCAAAACGATCATCCTGGTCCACGGCGGAGGCTGGAGCGGTGGCTCGAGGCGCGATCTGGATTACCTGATTCCGCAACTCCGGAAGCAGTTTCCGGCCGCGGCGATTGCCAATATGGACTATCGGCTGGCCACATCGCAAAGCCCGGCATATCCCAAGCAGGTGGATGACTTGTCACTTGCGGTCAAACATTTAAGCGAGGCGGATTACGGGATTTCGGAGGAATTTGCGTTCATCGGCACCAGCGCCGGGGCGCATCTGGCGATGCTCTACTCCTATCGCAATGACGTCGCCCGAAGGGTTCACGTGGTCGCATCCATAGTTGGCCCGGCCGATTTTACCGACCCGGCGTACACGTCCAACCCTTATTTCCACTTTGGCCTCTCCCCGCTTGTGGGTCCCGCATCGGGAAACTTGCATCCCGAGGCTTTAACCCAGGTCAGCCCAGCAGCCCACGTATCGCGCCAGTCGCCGCCCACCATTCTTTTCTACGGCGGGCGCGACCCCCTTGTACCCGCCTCGCAGGGACGCCGTCTCAAGCAACGGCTCGACGATGCGGGCGTGGCATCGGAACTTCATATTTACCCGCGCGCCGCACATGGAAATTGGGATGCCGAAACCTCGAGAGACATGACGGTAAAGTTGTCGGGATTCTTTGGGCGGTACCTTTAAATATAAGGCGAAGCGCAAAACCTGTAAGGAAAGCGCGAAATTTTACGGCGATCTTTGGGAAAATCAGCGATCATGCCCGAAGGACCCAGTATCGTCATCCTGCGCGAGGAAACCGAGAGGTTTGTCGGGGCGGCCGTAAACCGCATTTCGGGCAATACAAAGGAGCCGGTGGATGTTTTTGCCGGCCGAACGATCACCGCGATCAAAAGTTGGGGCAAGCATTTCCTGCTCGTTTTTGACAAAGAAGCCATCCGTATCCACTTCATGCTTTTCGGTTCCTACCGAATCGATGAGCCCAAGGCAAGCCCGGCGCGTCTCAGCCTCTTTACCAACAGGGGCGAGATGCATTTCTACGCCTGTTCGGTAAAGATCGTCCAGGATCCCGAAAAGCTTTATGACTGGGCCGCCGACGTAATGAACGATAGCTGGAATCCCCGGGCCGCAATGAAAAAGCTGAAGGCCTTGCCCGATATGCAGATTTGCGATGCCCTTCTGGAACAGGAAATTTTCTCGGGAGTGGGCAACATCATCAAGAACGAGGTGCTTTACCGGGTGCGCGTCCACTCCGAATCACTGACGGGCAATATCCCCGTGACCCGTTTGCGGACGATCATTGCACAAGCCCGCACCTACAGTTTCGAGTTCCTTGAGTGGAAGAAAAAATTCGAACTCAAGAAGCATTGGCTGGCCCACACCAAAAAGAAGTGTTTGCGTTGCGACCTGCCTATCCATAAGAAAGTCACCGGAAAGAAAAAACGCCGGAGTTTCTATTGCACAAACAGCCAGAAAC
Organism: Bacteroidota bacterium; assembly: GCA_023390775.1. Lineage (GTDB taxonomy): Bacteria > Bacteroidota > Bacteroidia > Flavobacteriales > Flavobacteriaceae > Flavobacterium. Next base: position 7,342 of record JAEWCF010000008.1, read on the forward strand.
TCTACTGATCATTCCCCTGTTTCGTCATATGGCGCATCGACGGGTTTGGATTGCGGCGAACCCTTTTGCCTCAGGTAAATCGAAAGGACGACAATGGCCACGATCGAAAGGAATTCGCTTTGCCAATTTTGGAACGATTCAAACCAGAACCTCGAGCCGCCCATGTACTCCCAAGCAGTTTTAACAGTTTCGCCCCGAAGTGCGAGGATCTTGTTTTCGTCGGCGAGGGAACCGCGGAAGTGCAACCACGTGGATACCGCGAACAACAGAAGCAGCACAAGGGTCAGGGAGTGCTGGTAAATTTTCAACGCCGCACCTCCCCTTTTTACCGGGCCGGGTGCGTCTTTTTTCTTCGGGTTCGGCTTGCGGTCTACCGCATCGGTGCCGTCAAATTTTTTGGATTCGGAGGAGCCTCTCTGATACAGGAAAATGGTAAACCAGACAAAGAGTGCCATCTGCAGGAATTCACTTTCCCAATTTTCAAAAGTACTCTGGATAAAGTGGCCCGATGTCGCGTATTCCGCCAACGGAATTGGAGAGGATCCTTCCTGGAGGAGCTCCTGATTGTATTGATCGTGCCCTGTAATGTATTGCCCGGCCATCGAAATCAGGAACAGGAATAGGAACACCAGCGAAAGGCTGTTGTCCCAAATGTACTTTTTCATAGGTTTTTTATCTTAAAGTTACAACCTGACGGAGGAACGGTTGTTAAAAATTGGCTAAATGAAAAATTTTCTCGCTCCGCAGTTTTTTCGACCTATATCATTGCCCATCAGGCCGTTCACGAAATAAAAGTCCATAATTGCAGCATATTCTGTTAACGATTGTTGAACATAGCGCCTTGTTTCAAACTTTTGCGGTTTTGCATAATTATATCATATTACCTACATTTATAAAATATTTAGACACCGGACAAATGAACAACACGAAAGCGACGATCGAAGTACTCCTGGTCGATGATGATGCCGACGATCGTAACACTTTTAGCGACGCGCTGAGCGAACTTAAGATCCAGACGCATCTCCACATGCTGGAAGACGGTCGGAACCTCTTGGAATATTTGGAAAATCCCGACAACAAGATGCCCGACATCCTGTTTCTTGACCTTAACATGCCCTACAAATCGGGTGTGGAGTGTTTGATGGAAATACGGCAGCATCCCAAGTACAATGATCTGTCGATCGCCATCTATTCCACGTCGTCGACAGACAAGGACATCGAAGAGACGTTCATCAACGGGGCGAACATTTACATAAAGAAGCCCAATAGTTTCGCGCAACTGAAAAAAGTGTTGAGCGATGTGGTGAACATGAATTTCCAGTTCCACAATTCGGGGCTCAACAAGGAAACGTTCCTGTTGAACATCTAAGAGCAGAACCTAAAGGCCCTTGGGCTGACAACTTTATAAAATTCCGCGTGAATGCTGCAAGGCCATGCGGAATTTTCTTTTGTAGTTTTAACCAAAACGACCTTATGGAACACGATTTTGAAGTTGCGATCATTGGCGGAAGCATTGCCGGCCTCTCGGCTGCCATGACCCTCGGGCGCTCCCTTAGAAAGACCGCCGTGTTTGACAGCGGTACGGCTTGCAACCGCTTTGCTCCCCGATCCCATAACTTTATAACCGCGGATGGTTTGAAACCTCGGGAAATCCTTGCAAAGGCTCGTGAGCAGGTCGAAAAGTACGACCGGGTCTCCTTTCATGACGAAGAGGTCACGTCGGTCGAAAAGTCGGAAACGGGATTTGACATCTCAACACGCACGAAAAAATACACTTCAAAAAGGGTTTTGCTGGCGACCGGGCTGCGCGATATTTTGCCGGACATTCCCGGGTTCAGCGAATGCTGGGGAATTTCGATCCTGCATTGCCCCTATTGCCATGGATACGAATGCCGCGACGAGCGGACGGGAATCATTGCCAATGGCGAGGCAGCCTACCATCTGGGAACCCTGATCAACAACTGGACCCGCGACATCACGGTGCTCACCAACGGAACGTCGGAACTGCGAAACGAGGAAAGGGAAAAACTCGAAAAGTTAGGCGTGAAGGTCATCGAGAAGGAAATCGCGCGTATCGACCACAAGGATGGCCGCGCGACCGAAGTTGTTTTTATCGACGGAACATCGGAACCCATCATGCACTTTTATGCGTCCGTCCCATTTGAACAGCAAAACGATGTCGCCGAATCACTCGGTTGCAAGATGAGCGGGCATGGCCATGTTGATGTGGATGACGAACAGCGTACGAGCATTGAGGGCGTCTATGCGGCCGGCGATTGCACGGCGCAGGCCAGGGCCATTTCGGTAGCCGCGGCTTCGGGAACCAAGGCCGGTTTTACGATAAATGTGGAATTGATCCTGAAGGATTAGGAGTGCAGCATCGCGCTTCCCACGCTGCGCATCCTCCAGAACGCGAGTTTGGCCTGCATGGAAATTTTATAGGCGATCACACGAAAGGGTAAAAATAGCTTCATGGCAAGAGGGATTTGTACAAAATTGCGATAAGCGCACGCTAAATCCCTTACACCATTTTTGGCGAACCTTACATCATTTGCGCACAAAATTTTTTTCGTAAACCTCGATCCATTCCGAAGGTGTCATCTTGGTTGCCAATTCGCCGATTAAATCTAACGGAATTGCTTCGGGCTTTTTGAACCTCACGCAACTCTTGCCCATGTCAAGCTTGCCTTTCAACCGCGCGGCATATTCGGCCGTAAACCATTCCAGGAGCGCCGGGCTGGCGTACATCCCCATGTGGTAAAGAGCGATGAAATTCTTTTGCGAGGCGATGCTGATAAACGGCAACGGCTGATCGGGATTGCAATGGTAACCCTTGGGATATAGCGAATGGGGCACGGCGTAGCAGATCATGCCATAACTTACGGTTTCGGTAAATCCTTCCGGCAGGTTCTCTTTCAATACGTTGCGCAGCGCTTCCATCGGCGCGCGGCGCTCCTGCCCAAGCGAGTCTATGTAATCTTGTGGTGACATGAAATTTTTTTTGACAAATGTAAAAAACGCGGTTAAAGTTAGGTTAATCGCCACGGCAAAAAACCGCTCTCCGGTGCAGATGGCGTAACTTTAATAAAAAATGCCATGAAAACATATTTCACCCTGATCGCGGCATTCACCGCGATGGCGGCCACCTCTCAAGTTGACAGGGTCGGGTCGCAGGGCACCACCCAGGACCGCCTTGACCAGCAGCCGCCCATTCCGGCGCAGACCGCCGTGGACAGGGCCGCGCGCCAGGCCGACATCAACCAGCAGAACAGCCGCAATGTAGTCGATTCGGAAAATTTATTGGAAGACCAGGTGGAAAGGGCGACCGGCAAAGAGAAGAAGAATCCCGCCGCGACACCGCCGGTAACGGTCCATCCGCCGCGCTTGTCCGATCCCGTCTCGGCTCCGGTCAGTACACCGGTCCGCACTCAAAACTAGCCCCCACCGGGGCTTTTTCATTTGTAAAAACTTTGTACTTTTATCTAAATTTTTACCATGAAAACTCTGTCGGTAATATTGCTGTTTGCGGTGACCGCATCGGCGCAACTTAAACCTGTAGCCTATCGGGACGGCGTGCAAAAATTAAATGGTTTCGCCATTTCACCTTCAAAAGAAAAGGCTCCCGGCGTGTTGGTATTGCCTGCCTGGCGGGGAATCGACGACCATGCGAAACGATCGGCGGAGAAATTGGCCGCCATGGGCTACCATGCCTTTGTGGCCGATATTTATGGCGAGGGGAACATCCCCAAGGACAACAAAGAGGCGGGTGAAAAATCGGGAAAATTCAAAGCCGACTTCGCACTTTACCAATCCCGCATCCGGGCCGCGCTGGACCAACTCCTTGTCCAGGGTGCCGATCCCGGCAGAATTGCGGTAATAGGCTATTGTTTTGGCGGGACGGGGGCACTCGAAGCAGCCCGGGCTAACATGCCGGTACAAGGTGTGGTTTCCTTTCACGGAGGGCTTGGCCGCGATGCGAAAAGGCCGCCGGTGAAAATCGGGCCCGCAATCCTGGTATGCCACGGTGCCGACGACTTTTTTGTCCCCGAGGCCGAGATCGACGCGTTTCAGAAGGAAATGAAGGATTCCGGTGCGGACTGGCAAATGATTTATTACGCCGATGCCGTCCATGCCTTTACCGAACCATCGGCGGGTTCCGACAAATCCAAAGGTACGGCCTACAATGAAAAGGCGGCAACGCGCTCCTGGCAGCATATGAAACAATTCTTTGACGAAATCCTGAAGTAGATGGAGCATCGCCTCAGGGCAGACAAGACCTGCCTGAATTGCCGGCGGGTCGTCCCGGAACGCTACTGCACGCACTGTGGCCAGGAAAATGTCCAGCCGAGAAAGTCTTTTCACTACCTTTTCACGCATTTCGTGGAAGACCTGGTCCATTACGACAGTTCTTTCTATAAAACCGTTAAAGCATTGCTTTTCAGGCCGGGCCGCCTTACAATCGAATATCTGGCGGGGAAGCGAAAAACATACGTTCCGCCGGTAAAACTGTACATCTTTATCAATTTCCTCACGTTTTTCATGGTGAGCCTCTTTTTTTCCGGCCACAAGGGCGACAACGATGTGAAAATCGACCTTACCGGAGCTCCCGAGAAAAAGGAGATCTCCAGCGAACAAACCCCTGCGCCGTTGCGGATCGGTGAGTATAACTCGATCCGGGAGATGGATTCGGCCGAAGCGCTCAAGCCCCAGGACCAAAAGATGTCGGGGATCCGGTACTGGTACAACCGCAAGGCGGCTCGCGTCCACGAGAAATATACCCGCGAGCAACTTCAGGAGCGCTTCTATGAAAAGTTCATGTCGACGGTTCCCAAGGCTATTTTTCTTTACCTGCCCGTGTTTGCGCTCGTGCTATGGTTGTTCCAGAGCAAAAAACGATGGTATTACTTCGATCATGGCGTGTTCACGCTGCACTATTTCTCGTTCCTGCTGTTTACCTTTACCCTGTTGGCCCTGGTCGAACAGGCGACCTCGCTCAGTGCCGCGGTCAGCGATTGGATGTGGTTGCCATGGGTACTGTTGCTGGGGTATTGGGTCTACTACTTCTTCTCGGCGCATCGTCGGGTGTACCAAGAGAAAAAATGGATATCACGTATCAAGTCCCTGGGCATGTTTGTCGTTAATTTATCGCTAATTTTCGTTTTTGTTATGGGAGTCCTGTTATATTCGGCGATAATATTAGACTAACTGTCCGCAATTGCATCACATCTAAAACATTGTTTATGAAAAACAGCATATTGGTATTGTTGGCCTCCGCGGTCCTGAGCCCTGCCTGCACCGCCCAAAAGCAGAAAGCGCCCGCCGTTGCCGCAAACTATGTATCGACCATCACGGCTGCCGAACTCAGCAAACACCTCCACATTATCGCTTCGGACGAAATGCAGGGCCGAAATACCGGCGAGCCCGGCCAAAAAAAGGCCGGTGAATACCTGATCGCTCAATACAAGAAGGACGGTATTTCTTTTCCTACCGGAGCCAAGGATTATTACCAACCCATTCCCGGCAGTTATTTTGCAAGGGGCTTTGCACCCAAGCTCGGGGACAGCGAAAACATCTGGGCTTTCATCGAGGGATCGGACAAGAAGGACGAGATCGTCGTGGTCTCGGCCCATTATGACCACGTGGGAATGAAAAACGGCGAGGTGTACAACGGCGCCGACGATGACGGTTCGGGAACGGTGGCGCTGCTCGAGATCGCACAGGCATTTCAGGAGGCCAAAAGAAATGGGCACGGCCCGCGCCGTTCCGTCCTGATCCTGCACGTGACCGGCGAGGAGCACGGGTTGCACGGGTCGAGATACTATTCGGAGAACCCGTTGTTTCCACTTAAAAATACGGTTGCAGATGTCAATATCGACATGATCGGCAGGCGCGACACGTTCCATCCGGATTCAAACAACTATGTTTACGTCATCGGATCTGACCGCTTGTCGACCGATCTTCACAACGTGACCGAGGCTGCGAACAAGAAATATACGAACCTCGTACTGGATTACAAGTACAATGACCTGAACGATCCGCAGCGCTTCTATTACCGTTCCGATCACTACAATTTTGCCAAGAACGGGATCCCTTCGGTGTTTTTCTTCAACGGAACGCACGAGGATTACCACAAACCCGGCGACGATCCCGAGAAGATCGAATACGACGCGCTTGAAAAGCGGACCCGGCTGGCATTTGCCACCGCATGGGAGATCGCCAATCGCGAGGAGCGGTTGAAGGTGGACAAGGACGGAAAATAATTTAGGGGCTGAAAAGCCCCTTTTTTAATTGCTGCCGGTTGCGTGGTTTTGCGAAGGATTTCGGCTGTCGATGATCTCGGTGGGCATCCCGGTGAGTTCGGATACGAGCTCGTAATCCTGTCTGCTTGAGGTAATTCCGTAGACTTTGACGGTATTCAGCCCCCCGTGAATGATGGAATAAATGCGGATCGATTCGGGGAGGCGCGCAAGAAATTCGCGCAATTCCGCTTCGTTCCGGTAATAGAGGCTATCGCGGATCTCGATCAGGAACAGAAAGTCGGCTTTGTCCAGGGTATTTGAGGCATTCATATTGTTGGCAATCTACTTGAACAGTCTGAAAAGCAAAAATCGGTAAAGGAGCCATCCACATTTGAAATATAACAGCAAGCTCCCTACAAACCCTACGAATTATTGAGGTTTTCGTTCTTGATAATTGAAATTTTGCCGATGTCGACCGACCCGGTATTATCCTTCACGATCCTGATCCCGAAAACGTTTACCGGAATTTCGATTCCCGATTCGGAATGGCGCATTTCCTCGAGGATGTGCTCATAATTGAGGGGATGCAGCACGATCGAATCGCCTTTGTTGACCTTGTGGTCAAAGATATAGTCGCGTAGCAGGTGGAAACTGATGTTGCTGCCGATGAAGATTTGTTCAGACATGGCTTTTTCCTGCTAATTTAATAAAAGCGCAAACCTGCCTGCCTTGATTTATCATGCATTTAACAGCCTTTTGGCCAAAAAAAAGCCCTGACTTGCATCAGGGCTTTCGGGTGAATGACCGGGTTCGAACCGGCGACCCCCAGAACCACAATCTGGTGCTCTAACCAACTGAGCTACAATCACCGTTTTAATTCGGGTGCAAATATATTGCAAAAGTTTTCCAATGCAAAGGGAAACGGGCAAAAAATTAGATGAGGTCGGTCAACCTGCTGACGGCCACGGGGCGTTCGGCGGTGAAGCCCTCTGCATACTCGGTACCGATGAGCCTCCCAAGGTCCTGTGCACGATAACGGATGCTGTCCAGGAAGTTGCGGGTCGCGATGGGGGTCACGGGTTCATCTGATCCCGGCTTGTAAAACTGTGAATCGTAGGCCATGATCGCCTCTATTTTCTTTTCGATGAAATCCGAAATGTCAACGACCACGTCGGGCTCGATGTTTTTCCATTGAATGTAATGGTAAACCACGGCGGGCCTCCAGGCCTCCTGCTCCCGGCCATCCATCACGGTCCCGATTTTGCGCAACCCCGACAAAAAGCATGCATCGGACACGAGCCTGCTTCCTTTTCCGTGGTCGATGTGGCGGTCGTCGACGGCGTTGCAGATAACCATCTCCGGACAATACTTCCGGATCATTTGAATAATTTGCAACTGGTGTGATTCGTCGTTGATGAGAAATCCGTCCCGCATCCGCAGATTTTCCCGAACCGCAACGCCGAGCAAACGGGCCGAGCGCGCCGCCTCCGAATCCCGAATCTCGGCACTGCCGCGGGTACCGAGTTCGCCGCGGGTCAGGTCCACGATCCCGACCTTTTTGCCGGCCGCGATTTCCTTGGCGAGTGTGCCGCCGCAACCCAGTTCCACATCGTCCGGATGCGCGCCGAAGGCCAAAATGTCAAGTTTCATAATATCGACTTTATCGTTTTTGATTTATTAACCGTTTCTTCAAATTCCCGTGACGGGTCGCTCCCCTGGTTGATCCCACAACCCATGAAAAGCCTTGCGGTACCGTCCGCCCATCTCATGCACCGCAGGTTCACATAGAGATCCGTTTTGCCCGGAGAAAGAATTCCAAGATAACCGCTGTAATATTCGCGGTCGTAACCCTCATTTTCCACGATAAACGACTTTGCGGCCGATGGCGGGATCCCGCAAACTGCGGGAGTGGGATGAAGCGCCCTGACGAGGTCGGCAGCCGAAAAGCCCGGTTTCAGCACGCCCGAAAGTTCGGTCTTGAGATGGACGATGCTTCCGGCCTGCGCCGTCAGGGGCCCGTGTTGCCCAATTTCGGAGGCCATTGGCCTGAGCTTTTCAAAAATATAATCGGTAACGTAACGCTGTTCGGCCTTCTCCTTCTCGCCCCAAACGTAATGTCCTGAAGGATGGAGCGGCATCGTCCCCGCAAGGGCCATCGTATAAAAATCAGGACCCACCGCGCGCAAAAGCCTCTCGGGGGTTGCGCCCATCCACAAACCCGAATGCGGGTGATACCAGCAGTATCGGAACGCGGACGGATACGTGCGGACCATCCGCGAGAAAGCCGCCAGGATGAAACTTGCCGGGTACCGGAATTCCTCAATGCGCGATACGACCACTTTGCGCAGTTTGCCCGCTTCGATTTCGGCGAGCGCTTTTTGCACAAGTATTGTGAACCGTCCGGCATCCGGACTTTCGTGACCTTCGAACTCGGTGGGTATTACGGGCAATTCGGCATGGAAAACATCATCGGCATCAAAGGCAATGGTCAATAATTCCCCATCGCCAAAGGGAGCGAAAACGAACTCGCAATCGGCAGGTCTGCCGGAGGAAAATATGCCTTTGACAACCCTCGAACCAGGTTCGGCATAAAGCGCGAAGGGAATCTTGGCGTCCAGCCTTGATCGGGCCTGCGCCGAAAAATCAGCGGGGTTCATCTTCCCGGATTTGGCGTTCCATGACGATATTGGTGAGTTTGCAAAGCGTCACGAGTTTTTGCTGCTCGTCCACGATCCTTATTTCCCACAAGTGCAACGTCCTGCCTTTGTGCACGATGCGTGCGGTTGCGGTCACCATTCCTTCGCGTTTGGCCCTGAGGTGGTTGGCGGTGATCTCGATTCCCCGGATCTCGTATTTCGTGGCATCGACAAACATCATCGAGGCCGCACTGCCTACACTTTCGGCTAATGCCGCAGAAGCGCCGCCGTGCAGTAGCCCCATGGGTTGGTGCACCCGGGGTGTAACCGGCATGACCGCCGTAAGGAAGTCTTCGCCTGCATCGATGTACCGGATTTCAAGCGTCCGCATCAGCGTATCCTGCGTCCAACCGTTGCAACGCTCCAGCATTTTATCCCTGTCGAAGGTCATTTTAAAGATTTTTGTAAAGATAAGGAGAAGCGGTCATCTATCAGCTATCAGCTATCAGCCGTCAGCTTTCAGTTTTGTTGCAGACAACCCGGATGTGTGCGGTTCCGGGCAACCTTAAAGACTTTACAACTTTCAACTAAATCAGCAGTCAGCTATCAGATATCAACTATCAACTGTCAGTTTGAATGGAGCAAAATTAAAGACTATGCTTTAAATCATGAATTGCGGAACTGGAACTGATGATTCGGTAATATTCATCCACATACAAGTTCCAAGAGTCTGCCGATTCATCGATTTGAGTCCCCGGCCGCTCCGTTAGACGTTCGTCATTGGACGTTCGTCATTCGTCATTCGTCATTCACCATAATTCTTTACATTTGAAAAAAATCCCCTATGCGCAATTTCTGGCTGCTGCTTTCGGTCATTTTCGTGATGATCACCTCGTGCCGAAAAGACTTTGAATTTGAACCCTCTACCGGCGACCTCCGCTTCTCGCGCGATACGGTTTACCTGGACACGGTGTTTACCAACATCGGTTCGAGCACCTACACGCTCAAGGTCTACAACCGCAGCGACAAGGATATCGAAATTCCGCAGATCCAGTTGGGCCGCGGCCTGGATTCCAAATACCGCATGACCATCGACGGGATGACCGGCAATAACAACCGCATTTTCAACAATGTCGAGTTGCTGGCCAACGACAGCCTCTATGTCTTTATCGAGGTCACGGCCGATGTCGCCTCGGCCAACCCGACCGATTTCCTGTACACCGACCAAATTCTTTTCGATGTCGGGTCAAGACAGCAAAAAGTGGAACTCGTGACCCTGATCCAGGACGCGGTTTTCCTGTACCCCCAGCGGTTTTCCGATGGCACGACTGAGACGCTGACCCTGGGCGAGGACGAGATTTACGGTTTTTTTCTTGACGATGCAGATCCCGTCAACGGCAACGAGTATCATTTCACAAATGAAAAACCCTATGTGATTTACGGTTATGCAGCAGTGGCATCGGGTAAGACACTGAACATCGATCCCGGAGCGCGCGTGCATTTCCACGATGGCTCGGGGCTGATCGTAGCCGAGGGCGGTTCCATCCAGGCCATCGGCGATTACTCGGCGAATCCCGAACTGCAGGAAAACGAGATCATTTTTGAAGGCGACCGGCTCGAACCGATGTTCTCCGATGTCGCGGGGCAATGGGGTGCGATCTGGCTCACACCGGGCGCCGCGGCGAGCAGTTTCCATCACGTCACGATCAAGAACGGCGTGATAGGGCTTTACATACAGGCAAATACGGGTATTGTCGACATCCGTAACAGCAAGATTTTCGATCATTCCAACTTCGGCATACTCGCCCAAACGGCCAACATCTATGGTGAGAACGTCGTGATCAATTCGGCCGGGCAGGCCACTCTTGCCTGTACGCTAGGCGGATCGTATGAATTCCGGCATTCGACGTTCAACAACAACTGGTCGAGTTCGCGGCAGGTAGCGCTATTGCTCAACAATTATTTTGAGATCGACAACGTCCAGACCGCCTACGACCTGACCAAAGCCGACTTTTTCAATTGCATCATTTACGGTTCCAACCAGGTGGAATTCATTGCCGACAAGGCCGATACCGATGAGGCCTTCAACTTCACGCTGCGCAATGTCCTGCTGCGCTTCAACAGCTCGAGCCCGGACATCGCAACGCATCCGCTTTACCAGTTCACCGACGGCGTGCATTATGTCAACGTCATCCGCAACCAGAACCCGCGTTTTTACGACATCCAGCGCAACAAACTCAACATCGACGAGGAATCCCCGGCCTATCAGCAGGGCGATGCGGCATACATGGTTCCGTTGGATATCACCGGGGCGACGCGCATCACACCTCCGGATATGGGGGCGTACAAGGCGGCCGCGTTCCCGGAGGATTAACCTGTCAAATGTCGAACGTCCAATGTCAAACGGACTAACTCAATCAACATTTGTAATTTGTGTTTAACATTAGTCACCCGACATTTGTCCTGCGACATTTGTCATGCGACATTTGTCATGTGACATTTGTCATGTGACATTCGTCACAATTTCCTACCTTTGCGCAACACAACTACTTTCCTATGATCCATTTTTTCGGGGACGAAAAGGCCGTGGTATTTGCGGTCCAGACAAGCGGGGAACTCTCGCCTGAAGACATCTCAAAACTTAACTGGCTGTTTGGCAACGTACAAAAAATAGAGAAATCCGTCCTGACGGATTTTTTTGTTGGCCCACGTGCCGCGATGATCACGCCCTGGAGCACCAATGCGGTCGAGATCACGCAAAATATGTGCATCAGCGGCATTGTACGCATCGAGGAGTTCAGGCGATGCGGCGAGGACGAGGCCTTCGATCCCATGCTCTTCCAGCGCTATAACCAACTGAATCAGAATATATTTACCATCGACATCACCCCCGAGCCCATCCGCGAGATCGGCGACATCGCGGCGTTCAACAAATCCGAAGGGCTTGCCCTTAGCGACGACGAGGTCGAATACCTCGAGCAATTGTCCGCCAAACTGGACAGGCCGTTGACCGACTCCGAAGTTTTTGGGTTCTCGCAGGTCAATTCGGAGCATTGCCGCCACAAGATTTTCAACGGGACTTTCGTGATCGACGGCAACGAGATGCCGCAGTCGCTTTTCAAAATGATCAAGCAGACATCTGCCGCCAATCCAAACTCGATCGTATCGGCCTACAAAGATAACGTCGCCTTTACCAAAGGCCCCGAAGTCGTGCAATTTGCACCCGCGACCGCCGACAAGCCCGACACATACATAGAAAAAACCTTCGAATCGGTCATATCGCTAAAGGCCGAAACCCACAATTTCCCCACCACCGTGGAGCCTTTCAATGGCGCGGCCACCGGTTCGGGCGGCGAGATACGCGACAGGCTAGCGGGTGGACAGGGTTCCCTCCCACTCGCCGGTACTGCAGTTTACATGACATCCTATCCGCGTCTGGCAAACAGGCCGTGGGAACAAAACATCGCCCAACGCAACTGGCTTTACCAAACTCCTCTGGACATTTTAATTAAGGCCTCGAACGGGGCTTCGGATTTTGGCAACAAGTTCGGGCAACCGCTCATCACGGGTTCGGTGCTCACCTTCGAACACGCCGAGGAAGGCCGCATGCTGGGTTATGACAAGGTCATCATGCAGGCCGGCGGAATCGGATACGGGAAGCTATCCCAGGCCGTCAAGAAACAACCTGCCAAGGGCGACCGCGTTGTGGTTTTGGGTGGCGAAAATTACCGTATCGGGATGGGCGGAGCGGCGGTTTCCAGTGCCGATACCGGCGCGATGGCCAGCGGAATCGAACTCAACGCGATCCAACGCTCGAACCCCGAGATGCAAAAGCGCGCAGCCAATGCGGTCCGGGGATTGGTGGAAAGCGACAATAACCCGATCGTGTCCATACATGACCACGGCGCGGGCGGGCATTTGAACTGCCTGTCGGAATTGGTGGAGGCCACCGGCGGACATATTGACCTGGACAAGCTGCCCGTGGGCGACCCTACCCTTTCGGCGATGGAGATCATCGGCAACGAATCGCAGGAACGCATGGGACTGGTGATCCGCGGCAGCGACCTCGACACATTGGAGCGAATTGCCTCGCGCGAGCGTGCGCCCATGTACGACGTGGGCGAGGTGGCCGACGATCACCGATTCAAGTTCGAATCAGGGTGCACGGGACAGAAACCGATGGACCTTGACCTGGGCGACATGTTTGGCAGTTCTCCTAAAACGGTCATGGCCGATGTGCGGATATCACGCGAATACGAAACGCCTTCCTATTCGGTCCAAAATATCCCTGAATACCTCGAAAACGTCCTCCGTCTGGAATCGGTGGCGTGCAAGGACTGGCTCACCAACAAGGTGGACCGATGCGTAGGCGGGCGCGTAGCCAAACAGCAGTGCGCGGGGCCGATCCAGCTTCCGCTCAATAACGTGGGCGTGATGGCGCTCGATTACAAGGGCAGGCATGGAATTGCAACCTCAATCGGGCATTCGCCGCTGACGGCGCTTGTGGACCCGGCCGCGGGAAGCCGCAACGCCATTGCCGAGGCGCTGACCAACATCGTCTTCGCGCCGCTTTCCGAAGGATTGAAATCGGTGTCGCTCTCGGCAAACTGGATGTGGCCGTGCAAGAATGAGGGCGAGGATGCGCGTCTCTACGAAGCGGTCAAGGCGTGCGCCGATTTTGTCATTGCGCTGGGCATCAATATCCCAACCGGCAAGGATTCACTGTCGATGAAACAGAAATACCCCGACGGCGAGGTGATTTCGCCGGGAACGGTGATCATCTCGGCTGCCGGGCATTGCGACAACATACGCAAAGTGGTCGAACCCGTTGCCAAACGTGGCGGCGGCGATCTGTACCATATCGATTTTTCGGGCAACCGGCCATCGCTTGGCGGGTCGGCGCTGATGCAGACCCTAAACGCGGTAGGCATCCAGGTCCCGGACATTGCCGACGCACAATATTTCGCCAACGCTTTTGATGCGGTGCAACGACTCATCCGTGAGGGACGAATCACCGCAGGGCACGACGTGGGCAGCGGCGGTTTGATTACCACCCTGCTTGAAACGCTTTTTGCCGATAACGGCCTCGGTGCGGATATGGACCTGACTTCGCTTGGATCGGATGCGGTTGCGTCCTTGTTTGCCGAGAATGCGGCCATCGTTTTGCAGATGCACAATGATGCGGCCGAGCAATTAATTTCAACCGGAATCAGGGTTGCGAAAATCGGCACGCTGAACGATTCGGGCGAACTTAAAATTACTTCGGGCAAGACAAAATTCATTTTTTCCGTACCGGAGATGCGCGACACCTGGTTCAGCACCTCGTACCTGCTCGATCAAAAGCAATCAGGTGAACAGAAGGCGCGCGAGCGGTTCGAGAATTTCAAAAAGCAGCCGCTACGGTTTGCGTTCCCAAGTAATTTTGATGGCAAGTTGCCTGTAGAGGGACGCAACAGGCCTAAGGCGGCGATCCTGCGCGAAAAGGGTTCCAACTCCGAACGCGAGATGGCGCACGCGATGCACCTGGCCGGCTTCGAGGTCCGCGACGTCCACATGACCGATTTGATCTCCGGCCGTGAAACGCTCGAGGACATATCTTTCATCGGCGCGGTGGGCGGATTCTCTAATTCGGATGTTTTGGGTTCGGCCAAGGGCTGGGCGGGCGCCTTCCTGTATAACGAAAGGGCACGTACCTCACTGGAAAACTTTTTCGCGCGTCCCGACACGCTGTCCGTTGGCATTTGCAACGGCTGCCAGCTATTCGTCGAACTCGGCCTGATCAACCCCGATCACGGCAAAAAGCCGCGGATGCTGCACAACCAGAGTGGGAAGCACGAGAGCGGTTTCACTTCGGTAAGGATCGGCGAGAACAAATCGGTGATGCTGTCATCGCTGGCAGGAAGCACGCTCGGCGTCTGGATCTCTCACGGCGAGGGCCGCTTTGACCTTCCGTATGACGAGAGCCGCTACGACATCGTGGCGAAATATGCCTATGAGGGATATCCGGCAAACCCCAACGGTTCGCATTTTGACGTCGCCATGATGGCCGATTCGACCGGCCGTCATCTGGTGATGATGCCGCACATCGAGCGCTCGATCTTCCCGTGGAACTGGGCCTATTATCCCGACGGGCGCGCGGACGAGGTTTCGCCGTGGATCGAGGCGTTTGTCAATGCGAGGAAGTGGGTGGAGGAACGGTTATGAGTTATGGGTTATGGGTTATGCGATATGGGATTTGGGTTTTGGGTTTTGGTTTCTGCGTAATGGGTAATCGATAGTTTATTACTTGGGAACTCAATACTCAATGCTCAGAACTCATAACTCAAAACCGCGTTAGGGATAGCAGCGGCACAAAAAAACCGCCTGCTTTTCGCAGGCGGTTTTTTGTACAGCGGATAGCCCGGGCCGAAGGCAACGCCCTACTTCACCGAATCCTTGCGCGAGACATACGACTTGAGAAACTCGCCCTTTGGCGTTCCGTGGTCAAAAGAGCTGAAGATGACTGGGAACGCCGCCTTTTTTCGCGCCTCATCGTTCTCAAATCCTTCATATTCAATTCGGTACACGGCAGAATATACCTGCGCGCGGCCGATTCCGTGGTAGCAATGGATCAGGACGGGATAGTTTGACTGATCGTCCATGACCTTGAAAAATTTGTTGAGGTTGTCCTTTTTGGGCACCTGCTCCGACGGGATGTTGTAGTAATTCAGCCCCGGTATTTTGGCGGCGGCCTCGCGCTCGGCGTTGATCTGGGTCCAGTTCTCGGGGTTGTTGATCTTGTCCTTGGTAACCGGCCCGCGCAGATCGACGATGGATTTGATGTTGTATTTTTTGACGTAATCGGCGATCTCGTCAGGCGGGATCACGCCGGATTTGTAGACTTTGCCCTCGCTGATTTCCATGAAGCGATAGTTGAAGTAAACGTCGTAAATCTTCCAGATCCCGGCGGCCACGGCAATGACCGCAACAAAAATCCATCTTTTCTTTTTCATTTGGGGCCTAATTTTCTTTGGGTGATGCGGTACATGTAATCCTGGACCAGCGCCTTGCACCGCAATTCAAGCGAGTCCATTTTTGGGGTGCGCGCGTTTAGCAAATTGCGTTCCATACCCTTGTCATCGGCGGCATAAAAACCCGTCGCCTTTTTTCCATCAAATGTGCAAATATAATCGCCTGAGAAATATTGGTATTGGTTTGCCGAATATTTTATGACAAACGGATCGACCTTATAATCGCCCAAAAGGCTGCGGCCCCAGCTTCGGAAAGGCTTGTCGTACCCGATCATGTCCAGGATCGTGGGATAGATATCGATCTGTTGCGCTAAATCGTGATTGACGCCCTTGTACGGGCTGCCGGGCCAGTAAAAAAGGATCGGCACCGTATTTTTCATGAATTCCTTCTTGTACTCGTCGTAAAAAATGGTGTTCCCGTGATCTGCGACCAGCACGAAAATGGTGTTGTTGAACCAGGGCTGTTTTTGTGCCGATGCGAAAAATCTGCGCAAAGCGTGATCGGTATAGCCGATGGTCTTGTGGATGTTGACGTCGCCCTCGGGAAATTTGCCCTCATATTGCGCCGGAACTTTGTAGGGCTCGTGCGAGGAAACGGTAAAAATCGTGGAGAAGAACGGCTGCTTTTCCTTCCCGAGGTTCCTGCAGAAGTATTGGAAGAACGGCTCATCCCAAATGCCCCACACCCCGTCAAACTGTGAGTCGTCGCCAAATTCGGTCTTGCCGTAATAGTTTTCTACCCCGAGGATGTTCGCAAACCCCAAAAATCCCATCGAACCGTTTGGCGCGCCGTGGTAGAACGAGGTGGTGTAGCCTTCGGACTTGAGCACCGAGACCAGCGACTCGATGGGCGGCTTGGCATACGGCGACGAGGTAAACGCCTCGCGGAATGAAGGAATACCGGCCATGATCGACGACATCCCGTGAATGGACTTGTGGCCGTTGGCGTAGGCATTGGTAAAAATCAGGCTGTGCGCCGCGAGCGAATCCACAAACGGCGAATAGCCTTTGTATCCCGGAATTTTCTGCTCTTTATTGAACGAAGCGATGTATTCGCGTCCGTAACTCTCGAGGATAAAAATCACGACATTGGGGCGCGACGGCTCGTTATCGCCGTACTGCTTGTAGGGAACTGCCAGGGTTTCGGCCAGATCCTGCGGAATGTAATCGGTCCTTTTGAAGGTCTTGATGCCGAGGGTCCTAAAGAACGCAAACGGAGTGTTGAGCACGATGTCGGCCTGCGCGGGATTGCGCACGTGGCGGCTCGCATCGACCAGGTTGATCGGCCGGGTGCTTTTCTTGAAATCGCCGCGGATTCCACCCACGCAAAGGGTCGCGATCATCAAAAGCGCGATCAGGCTTGTCCCGAAATAGGTTTTGGAGAAGTCCCGGCCGGTATCTTTGACCCGGATGCGGCCGTAAGACCAGATCCAGAGCCAGGCGAAAAGGACGAAAAGCGCAAAAACATGCCAGTAATTGACCAGGAAATTGCCAAAGAGCGCGGCCTTGTTCTGCTCATGCTCGAGCGAATCCATGACGGCCATGGTGGTTCGGGAAAAGGTGAACCGGTAATAGATGAAATCGACGAAATTAAGCGCATAGGCCGTTAGGTTGGTGGCCAGGTACAGGATCTTTAGCATTCGCTGATAACCGGGCGTGGCGTTGAAGCCCGTCGGCAAAACCGACAGCACGATGAACAGCGCGTTCACATATAAAATTGCCGTGGTGTCAAAGGCGAGCCCGTGCCAAGCGAGTTTCGCGAACTCGAAAACCGACGAAACCTCGATGAGCGAGGAATTGTAGAGCCAGAACAACACGCGGGCCGCCATGTAGAATCCAAACGCGAGCCCGATCCTGAAAAACAGGGCCTTATATTCACTAAGCCGCGGAAGTCTTGAGGGATTTATGGGCATCATTCGCGTGCAAAGCTAAAGATTTATGCCTTTCATGCTGAAACTTTTAGGGGTTAACTATATTATTGATTAATTTGCCAAAAAAATCCCCAATGGCAGGCATCACGCGTTTATTCGACTTTCCATACCACCAACTCGAGCGGTACGACATCCCCGATGCGCTCGTGACCAAGTACGACGGAAAATGGATCAAAACCTCGACGCGAGAGTACATTGCCAATGCCAATGCGGTTTCCCGCGCGCTTCTCAAGATGGGCGTGGCGCCAAATGACAAGATCGCCGTAATCTCCTCAAACAACCGCACGGAGTGGAACATCCTGGACATCGGGGTTTTGCAGACCGGCGCTCAGAACGTGCCGATTTACCCCACAATCTCAGAGGCCGATTACGAATATATCCTGAATCATTCCGGGGCGATCTATTGCTTTGTCTCGGATGCCGAGGTTTTGCGCAAGGTGAACCTTATCCGCCATAACGTCCCGAACCTGCGCGAGGTCTACAGCTTTGACCGCCTTGCCGATTGCCGGAACTGGGACGAACTTCTTGAGCTGGGAACGGATGAGGCCAACCAGGCCGAGGTGCAGGCGCGGATGGACGCCATCGTCCCTGGCGACCTGGCCACCATCATCTATACTTCGGGAACCACCGGCAGGCCCAAGGGCGTCATGCTTTCGCACGACAACATCGTCTCCAACGTGCTCTGCAGCGAGCAGCGCATCCCCTTTGACGCGGGCAAGACCAAGGCGCTGAGTTTTTTGCCGATCTGCCACATTTTTGAGCGAATGGTGCTTTACCTCTACCAGTATTACGGCGTGGGCATCTACTTCGCCGAATCCATCGAAAAGCTAAGCGACAACCTTAAGGAAGTCAGGCCGCACGTGATCACGGCCGTACCCAGGCTGCTCGAGAAGGTCTACGATAAAATTTACGCAAAAGGCGCGGCGCTGTCGGGAATCAAGAAGAAACTGTTTTTCTGGGCGATCGATCTCGGGCTTAAATACGAACCCTACGGCCAGAACGGCTGGTGGTACGAATTCCAACTCAAGATTGCCCGCAAGCTCATCTTCTCCAAATGGAAGGAAGGCCTTGGAGGCAACCTCAACCTGATGGTATCGGGAAGCGCGGCGCTGCAACCCAGGCTGGCCCGAGTTTTTGCGGCGGCCGAAATCCCCGTCATGGAGGGCTACGGCCTTACCGAGACCTCGCCCGTGATCGCGGTAAACGACATGCGCAACGGCGGGTTCCGCATCGGGACCGTGGGGCGCGTGATCCCAAAGGTCGAAGTCAAAATCGCGCCCGACGGCGAAATTCTTTGCAAAGGGCCAAACGTCATGATGGGCTACTACAAGGATCCTGAAAAAACCGCCGAAGCGATCGTCGACGGTTACTTCCACACCGGCGACATCGGCGAAATCGACAAGGACGGTTTCCTGCGGATTACGGACAGGAAAAAAGAGATGTTCAAGACATCGGGAGGCAAGTACATCGCGCCGCAACTCATTGAAAATGCGATGAAGCAATCGCGGTTCATCGAGCAGATCATGGTGGTGGGCGATGGCGAAAAGATGCCGGCCGCGCTTATCCAGCCGAACTTTGATTTCGTGCGGGAATGGGCCAGGCTCCACGATATCGAGTTGCCGGATTCACAAGAGGCGATCGTTCGCGATTCGCGTGTGATCGATCGCGTGGCCGAGGAGGTTTCCAGGCTCAACGACCAGTTCGGAAATTATGAAAAAATCAAGAAATTCGAACTGACACCCGACATCTGGTCCATCGACGGCGGGCACCTCACGCCTACAATGAAGCTCAAACGCAAGGCAGTCCGGGAAATATACAACGCACTTTACGACCGCATGTACCGCGATTGTTGTTCATAAGTTTGTGGAAAACCCGATTTCACAAATGTTAAAATTTGAATTGCATTGGGGTTACTTTTAATCGAACCAATTAAAAACCAATGCATTATGAAAACAGGTAATTTTATTGCGGCCGGTATTGCCGGCGGAATCACCGACTTCTTACTGGGCTGGCTGTTCTACGGGATCGTATTTCACGAGTATTTCGCGACGGGGGAACCCAACATGGCGATGATCATCGGGGGCTGCATGAGCTTCGGATTTCTGATCTCCTACATCTTCGTGCGGTGGGCCAATCTGCTGACCTTTACATCGGGCATGATGGCGGGTGCGGTTTTGGGCCTGATCATGGGTTTCATGAACAACTTCTTCATGGCAAGCGACGACGCCGCGGTGGACTGGACCAAATTTCTGCTGGATGTGGGAATCAGCATCGTGATCGGAGCGCTTGTAGGCGGAGTGGTTGCCGCAGTCAACGGAGCCATGTCGCGAAAGGCCGCATAACATAACTTATATTTAACCAAAGGCTCCCGTCATGGAGCCTTTTTAGTTTACGGCCGTCGTGACCGACCTGTGGATGAACCCGCGGGCCCCATCGGCAGCACGCACGTGCAGCCAATCAAGGCTTCTTCCCATGACGTTGTACAGGGCATTTCGCGGAGCTTTCGTCACCACGGCGGCGCTTCCGTCCGGAGAGATGCGCAGGTTTGCGGCGGAAGTGGCGACCTTAATCCTTAAAGCTTCGGGAGCTTGAGGGATTCTTGAATTGGCGATTTTGTGGTGCCGATATACGAAAGGCAACGGATCAACGGCCCCCGATGATGTGTAAATACCGAAGTGGAGGTGCGGCGCGGTCCCCGAGGCATTACCGCTATTCCCGACGAAGCCAAGCGTATCGCCTGCCCTGACCCTTCGTCCCGATTCGACCGCAATTTTGTCCAGGTGAGCATAGTAAACGGAATGCCCAAAAAGCCCGAGCCGTTGCCACACCTGCTTCCCTCCGAGCCCGCGATCGCCCGTAAAACTTACGAAACCATCGGCGACCGCCACCACCGGAGTGCCGCGTTTGGCAAAGATATCGATACCCTCATGCCGACGTTGACCGCCGTCGCGAACATCGGCCCAAAAACTCTGGATCGAGGCATTGCCCTTCCCCGCAACGGGAAATCCAAGGCTCGCATCGCGCTCCACCTTAAGCAGGAACTTTCCAACGGTCTCCAATCCCGGTTGGACCACCAATTTAAACGCACCGCTTTTTGGCGCCGTCAAGAAAAGGTGGCCCGTGGAATCCGATTCGGCCAATACGTCACCGCCCAAGCTGATTTCTGAGAATACGGCGCCCTGCGCTTCGATCGACAGCGTCACAAGTTCACCCTGTTTCAATTGAATGTCGTAGGCAAGCGCCGATGGCTCCACACCGAATTTCCCGGCTTCGGCATATGGAAGGGCTACCGTCACGCCACCGCTTCGGGCCTGCAGGTATTCGGAGTTCCACAGCTTGAGCCTGGGATCGGTCCTGAAAGCGGCCACATGCGATTGCCGGGCCGATTTTTTACCGAGCGGGCCAACTCCGGAACATGCGGCAATCAGCAATAAAAGTACGACGGAAAGTAATTTGGGGATTTGTTTCATCGGCGCCTGCCTTAGCCAAGAC
>JAEWCF010000022.1 GCA_023390775.1 Bacteroidota bacterium
AAGCTCCCCCGTTTATGGTGTAAGTGAAAATGTAGGGTGCGGTTCCCCCCGCACCGGTAAAGGTCACAACGGGCGCCGTCGCGTTTTGGCAGAGCGTGGTGGTTCCCGAGATCGTCGCCGTCGGAAGGGCCTTGATCGTAATGGTGGCCGTGCCACTCTGGGCCTGCGAACATCCGTTATCATCCACTACCGAAACAAGATCCACATCCACCGTTCCCACGCTTGTGGCCGGGATGGTGACAGTCGCGCTGTCACCCGAGGTGGTGGTCACCGTCTGTGACGTGCCCCCATCGATGGTATAGGTAAAGGTGTAAGGAGCCGTTCCGCCGGCGCCGGTGAAGGTTACCGTGGCGTCGGCATCGTTAAGGCAAAGCGTGGTGGTCCCCGAGATAGTCGCCGTTGGAGGCGGCCCTACCGTTACCGTCGCGGTTCCCGTCTGGTTCTGCTGGCAGCCACCTGCGATGGATACCGAAACCAGGTTGTAGTTGAAAGTGCCCGCCACGCTGGTATCGGCAAGTACGGTGGCCGTGGTGCCCGTGCCCGAACTTACCGTAGTGTTAGGACCGCCATTGATGTTGTAGGTAAAGGTATAAGGAGCGGTTCCGTCGGCGCCGGTAAAGGTAATCGTGGGCTGAGGCCCGTTCTGGCAGATCGAGACCGTGCCCGAAATGGTCGCAGTCGGCAGCGGGCCCACCGTGATGGTGGCCGAGCCCGTCTGGGTCTGCGAGCAACCGTTGGCATCCTGGACCGAAACCAGGTCATACTGGAAAGTCCCGACAACCGCGGTGGTCACCGAGACGGTCGCCGTATTGCCTGTTGAATTTATTGTTTGCGGAGTTCCGCCGTTGATGGTATAGGTGAAGGTATAAGGCGCGGCTCCATTGGCACCGGTAAAGGTGATGGTTTGCGACGGCCCATTCTGGCAGATAGTCGCCGTGCCCGTGACCGTGGCCGTGGGCAAAGGATTGACCGTCACCGTCGCCGTTCCCGATTGGTTCTGCGAACAGCTTCCGCCCGCATCGGCAACGCTTACCAGCGAATAAACCGAGGTGGCCGTCAGCGCCGGGGTTGTCACCGTGGCCGATCCGCCGGCATTCAGCGTAATGGTATTGCTGACACCATCGACCGTATAAGTCACAACGGCGCCGGGAGTACCGGAGAAAGTAATCGTCGACGTGTCGCCCGAGCAAATCGTTGCATCGCCGGAGATCGAGGCCACGGGTAGCGGCCCAACCTCGACTACTGCAGTCCCGGATTGATTTTGTGTACAACCATTGGCATCCTCAACCGATACAATTGTATAGGTAAAGGTTCCGTTGACCGCCGTCGGCACACTGATGGTGGCGGTATTACCGGTAGAAACGATCGTTGTGTTTGCACCGCTGTTGACTGTATAAGTAAACGTAAAGGGTGCAGTTCCCGCAGTACCGGTAAAGGTCACAAGAGGAGAAGCTCCGTTTTGGCAAATCGTGGTGGTACCGGAAATGGTGGCGGTTGGCAGAGGATTGACCGTAATAGTCACGGTACCTGTCTGGTTTTGTGAGCAGACGCCCGCCGAATCGATCACGCTAACCAGGTCATACACCGTTGTGGCGGTAGGTGTGACGGTGATCGTGGCCGTGCCGGAAGCATTCAGCACGATGGTCTGGTTGGCACCGGAATCAACAGTATAGGTGACAGTGGCGCCCGGCGTGCCTGTAAAGGTCATGGTTGCCGAATCGCCCGCGCAGATCGTCGTGTTGCCTGAGATCGAAGCGGTCGGTAGCGCGATGACCTCGACCACGATCTCCTGGAATGGCCTGCACAGGGGATCGGCGGGAACCGGATTGGCGATCGCATATACGTAATAGGTGCCGGGAACATTGGGGAGTGAGCCCGCGTTGCCCAAGGCCGGCGCATCGTAACTGGCAAGGGTCGCGCCGTCCGGAGTCGCACTGCCCAATGGCGTGCCGCCCGTATACATCGCGTCGTTTATCTGCTGTGTATTGAAGTAAACGTAATTGATCGCGTCGGTGCCCGTAAATTCGGTATTGACCGAAAATGCATCAGGATCGCCGTTCACGCAAATCTGCTGGTCGGGCGAGGGATCGGAGACTGCCGGACAACTGCAATCGGTGAAGAACAGCTGGAAGGGCTTGACCAGGATACACGGGGAGTTGAAATTGATGACCGATGCATAAATCGTTTGGCCCGAGCTGGCCGCAACAAATGCGGTCTCATTGGGGATCGGGTTGGCCGCATCGGCTGCATCGGTTGGATTTAGGTGGTACGTGATCTCATACTCGAACGGGTCCCCGCCGTTGAGGATGACCGCATCGTTCTCGGTCAGGTCGAAGAGGTTCTCGCATTCGGTCAAATCTGTCGGAGTTCCGGAGAAATCGTCTATGACCTCCACCAAAACGTCCTTGGTAATGGTCGTCACCTGGCCGCACATATTATATTGTACCTGCGCGGTGTAAGTCGTGGTTTCGGTGGGACAAACGGTAATGTTGGTATTGGTGCTGATGGGCGTTGTTCCCTCAAACCACTGGAAGTTCACGGCCGAAGGACCACTTGGGGTAAACCTCCAGGCCTCCATCGTGGCCGACCATGTGCCCGTGTTGCGGCCCGGCGGCGTATAGGCCACGGTACCGGCCGCGTTCATGATGCCGATGACCCCGCTTCCGCTGTTCCATGACGTACAGGGGGTGCGGCTCTCCACGTATACCTCGATGATATTGGAAATCTCGTAAAGTACGATCTGGTAGGTTTGAAGGCCCACGCTCTGTGCGCAGGAGAATTGACCCAAGTGATAGAAGTTCACGACCAGTTTCCGGCACGGATATGTCCCCATGAGCTGGTAATTGACCGAAACTTCCGGGGGGCTTTGCTGCGGATTGGTGTCCTGGTGCACGCCGTAGATCGCATTTGGCCAAGGGTATGTGGTGCTGGGAAGCGTTTGAGTAAACGCCCATCCCGAACCGCCTCCCGGAGTCACGTTCGCGAATGAAATAAGGCCGTTAGAACCCACGTGCGCGGTGGAGTACACGTTCCCGAAGAAACAGAAGTTGAAGGGCAGGTTGATCGTGGGCGACCAGACGTCGTCGGTGCCGACTGAAATTGGCGTAAAGCCCGGCCCGAAGAACGCGGCCTGCGGACAGTACGGAATGGATGAGACCGTGTATTGGGTGGTTGTCCCCAAGTCAACGAATTGAGCGGTGAGGTCACGGCATTCGCCCACGACGCAAACCGGCGCGACGGCTCCTTCAAGATCAAGGTCGCCCGCCAGGACCGATGCGCAACCGTTCAGGTTGACGGTAATCGTTGCCGACCCCGTAACATTTTCATTGGTACAGCCCGGCGGATTGGTAGTCCCGACGCTGTATAGGGTGTAAACGGTGCCTACCTGCAAAGGCGGCGATGTCCAAGTAGCGGTTCCGGAGGCGCCGATGGTCACCGTATAAAAGTTGTTGGCCGTGTTGTAAAAGACCACGACCGTATTTGGCGTGCCGTTGAAGGTCAGCGTGGCGGTGGTTCCGGGACAGATGGTGGTCGTGCCGGAAATCGTTGCGGTGGGTACGGTTATCACGTTGACCGTGGCCGTTCCGCTTACGTTATTGGTACACGATGGCGTGGCCGACGAGCTGACGCTGACGAGCTGAAAAACCTTGGGTCCCGCGGCAGCGGTGGAAACGGGAAGCTGTACGCTGTTGCCCGAGGTGGTGGTGATGGTTTGCGGTGCCCCGCCGTTGAGCGTGTAGGTAAAAGTGTAAGGCGCAATTCCATTGGCGCCGGTAAAGGTGATTTGCGGTGAAGGGGCGCCCACACAGGCGGAGGTATTGCCCGAGATGGTCGCGGTTGGCGGCGGTGTGGACACCACGGTGACGGTGGCGGTCCCGGTCTGGGGCTGGATGCATCCCGGCGTGGTGCACGAAACGCTGAGGAGATTATAGTTGAAGGTCCCGGCCACGTTGGTGGGGACGGCGACGGTGACGCTGTTTCCGCTGGTGGTGGTCACCGTGAGCGGCGCCCCGCCGTTGATGTTGTAGGTGAAGGTATAGGGTGCCGTCTCGCCCGCGCCCGTGAAGGTGATGAGCGGCTGTGTCCCGCCCAGGCACGCGGTCGTTGTTCCGGAAATCGTGGCGGTGGGCAGCACGGCGGCGGACTTTTCAACGGGCGTGGTATCGCGATTTTCCAAAACGGTTGAAGCCACCGTTAACTGATTGATTGCCAAACACGTTAAGGAAAGGAGTAGAGTTCTAAACTTCATGGAAAGGGTAATTTGAATAGGGAGCGAAATTTACATAAATTTAGCAGAAGTTTTTCTTAAATCCGAAATTTTTCCGATACATTATGGCTTTTTCAACCTTCGCAGGCTTTCGGTTTTAATTATTTATCTTTGCGCATCAATCACGAAAAGTCACCAAAATACCCTACCAGATGATCGAAAACCGGGAATTTGACCACGACGCCGACACAGGCCATCCGTTTACCGGCGCTGCCAACCCGATGCGGGAAGATGCTTTTGACATGACCGACGACCAAAAGATCGACATCATCAGGAAGGATGTCGAAAATATCCTGGTGACACTGGGCCTGGACCTTACCGACGACAGCCTGAAGGGCACGCCCAACCGCGTTGCCAAGATGTTTGTGCGGGAGATCTTCGGGGGGTTGAATCCTGAGCGCAAGCCAAAGCCTTCCACCTTTGCCAACCACTACCGCTACGGTGAGATGCTGGTGGAGAAAAGCATAACCGTGTATTCCACCTGCGAACACCATTTGTTGCCGATCGTGGGGCGCGCGCACGTGGCGTACATCTCGAACGGTTCGGTGATCGGGCTTTCAAAGATGAACCGGATTGTGCAATATTATGCGAAAAGGCCTCAGGTACAGGAGCGTTTGACGATGCAGATCGTCCAGGAACTGCAACGCGCCCTTGGGACCGAGGATGTCGCCTGCGTGATCGATGCCAAGCACCTTTGCGTGAATTCGCGCGGGATCAGCGACATAGAAAGTTCGACGATCACCTCGGAGTTTGGCGGAAAATTCAAGGAGGCCGCCGTTCGCCGCGAATTCCTGGACTACATCAAGCTCGACACGAAATTTTAATCAATACGGCAATGCCCTAGCCCTGATTGCAGCCGGCATGCCCCAAAGGGCATAAGGCGGAAAGCAGGATAAAGCTCCAAAAAACAATTGCGATGACACCGCTCCACGAGTCCCAATCCCTTAAGATCTATAATTCGCTTACCGGCGAGAAGCAACCGTTTGTCCCGATCCATCCGGGCAGCGTGGGGATGTACGTGTGCGGGCCGACGGTCTACAGCAACGTCCACCTGGGCAACGTGCGGACGTTCATGTCCTTTGACGTGATCTATCGTTATTTGCTGCACCTGGGTTACAAGGTTCGGTATGTGCGCAACATCACCGATGCCGGCCACCTGGAGAACGACGCCGAGGTTGGCGAGGACCGGATTGCCAAAAAGGCCCGGATCGAGCAACTGGAACCGATGGAGATCGTGCAGCGCTACACGGTGGACTTCCACAATGTGCTCAATGCATACAATTTTTTGCCGCCGAGCATCGAGCCTACCGCGACGGGCCATATCATCGAGCAGATCGAGATCGTCAAGCATATCCTGGAGAAGGGGTTGGCTTATGAATCCAATGGTTCTGTTTATTTCGACGTGGTGAAATTCAACGAGACCAACCACTACGGAAAGCTCTCCGGCCGGAACATCGAGGACATGCTGGCCAACACGCGCGACCTCGACGGCCAGAGCGACAAAAGGAACCCGCAGGATTTCGCGCTCTGGAAAAAAGCCGAACCGCAGCACATCATGCGCTGGCCTTCACCGTGGGGCATCGGGTTTCCCGGCTGGCACCTCGAGTGCACCGCGATGAGCACCAAGTACCTGGGGCAGCAGTTCGACATCCACGGCGGCGGTATGGACCTCAAATTCCCGCACCACGAATGCGAGATCGCCCAAAACGAGGCCGCCTGCGGGGTGACGCCGGTCAACTTCTGGATGCACGCGAACATGCTGACCTTGAACGGCAAGAAAATGGCCAAGTCCACGGGCAACCATATTCTGCCGGCGGAGGTCTATACGGGCGGAAACCCCAACCTGAGCAAGGCATTCGCCCCGTCGGTGGCGCGGTTTTTCATGCTCCAGGCGCACTACCGAAGCGTCCTTGATTTTTCAAACGATGCGCTCCTGGCCGCCGAAAAAGGTTTTTACAGGCTGATGGAAGGAATCGAGTCGTTGGATGGCCTGAAACCGGGTGCGACGTCCACACTGGACATCGCGTTCTGGAAACAATCGTGCTACGATGCGATGAACGACGATTTCAACGCGCCGATATTGATCGCCCAGCTTTTTGAGGGCGTCCGGTTCATCAACCTGGTCAGGGACGGAAAGGAAGCGCTTTCAAGGAATGATCTTCAAACGTTTGCCGATACGATGCGGGCGTTTGTCTTTGACGTGCTCGGGCTGGAAAATGCGCGTGCTGCCGATGACGACAAACGCCTGGAAGGGACGGTCAACCTGCTGATCGGAATGCGCAATGAGGCGCGGGCCAATAAAAACTGGGCGTTAAGCGACCAGATCCGCGACCAGCTGGCCGCCATAGGCATCGAACTCAAGGACGGCAAGGAAGGCACCACATTCTCGCTTTGACCGGACTACGGAAAATACTCATCGCTCCCGCCCTGCTGCTCGTGCGGTTTTACCAGATCGTGCTCTCCCCGCTCCTGCCCTCGTCCTGCCGGTTCGAACCCACGTGTTCGCAATACATGGTGGACGCGCTCAAGATCCACGGGCTTTTTTACGGGCTTTATTTGGGGACGCGCAGGATATTGAGTTGCCATCCATGGGGGCGATCGGGGTATGACCCGGTTCCGCCGAGGCGCGAAAAATAAATCGGGGCCTGTAGTATTTTTTCTATTTTTACCTACCCTAAATTAACACTATGTCATTCGCCCTTCAAATGGTCTGGAATCCCGCCGAGGGAATCAGCATCGGAAATTTCGTCCTTCGTTTTTACAGCCTCATGTTCGTGGTGGCTTTCGCCCTTGGATGGTACATCATGAAACGCATCTTCGACCGCGAAAACGAACCCGTCGAGAAACTCGATTCGCTTTTTATCTGGACCGTGGTCGCGACTTTGCTGGGCGCCCGGTTGGGCCATGTCTTCTTTTACGACTGGGAATACTACCGAAACAACCTTTTGGAGATCCTGCTCCCGTTCCGCTTTCACCCCACTTTCGAGTTTACCGGATTCCAGGGCCTGGCCAGTCACGGTGCGGCGATTGCCATCATTATCGCCATGTATTTTTACAGCAAAAAGGTCATGAAGCGGCCGCTTTTATGGGTGCTGGACCGCGTGGTGATCCCGGTATCGTGCGGGGCGATCTTTGTACGGATCGGGAATTTCTTCAATTCTGAAATTACGGGCCATCCGACAACTTCGTCGCTGGGTGTCAAATTTGTCCGCGAGCATTATTCGGCGCGCGAGGCCATGGACCTGACCGGGATCGCCGATCCGCAAAAAGCATACGCCGCCATCACCGATAACCCCCAGTTTGCGGCAATGTTGCAGCAGGTGCCGGTACGGCATCCGGCCCAACTTTATGAAGCCGCGGGCTACGTGGTGGTCTTTACGATCCTTATGTTGCTTTACTGGAAGACATCGATGCGCGAGCGGCTGGGTTATCTTTTCGGCGTGTTTCTGGTGCTGCTCTGGACCGTGCGCTTCATCGTGGAATTCGTCAAGGAAAGCCAGGGCGGGTTCGAGTCGGCGTTGGGGCTTTTCTCTACCGGGCAGTGGCTCAGCATCCCCTTCATACTGGTGGGGCTGTACTTCATCTTCAATGCCGAGAAGCCGATCGAGGTATAATGTTAAATATTTGTGATAACCTTACGGATTTCCGTAATGGTGGGTACTTTTGCCTGTACCAAAATTAACACTATATGCTGCGGCCTTATCCAAACGAGGAGTTCAGGGAAATTATCCTTGAAGGCTCCCGAAAGCGTCGCTATGCCGTCTCGAATTTCGGGCGGCTCGTGAGCTTTGCCGAACACGTCCTGGACGGCATCGTCATTAAAAGCGACCCTACCAAGTACCAGAAAATCACCGTCCGAAAAGAAAAGGACGGGAAAGTGGTGCGATCCTCAATCCAGACCTACAAGTATGTGGCGGAGTTCTTTATTCCGCGCCCATCGCCCGAGCACAAGTACGTACTCCATCTGGACTATGTACGGAGCAACGACCACGTAAACAACCTGCGCTGGGCCACTGCCGAGGAGAAACACGAACACTTCAAGAACAGCCCCAACCTCAAGCGCTCGATGCAGGAACTATGGGATTACAACAAGGAATCGGACGGGCGCAAACTCACCGTGACCAAGGTCATCCACCTCAAGAAGTAGCTCTTCGACCCCAACCGCAAGACCCGGAACAAGATCCTGGCGAAACAGTTCGGCATCAGCGAGATGCAACTTTACCGGATCAAGAGTGGGGAGAATTGGGGACACATTAAGGTGTAATTATAAATTATAAATTTTAAATTATAAATGGGGTTTGTCTTAGTTGACAGACCCCTTTCGCTTTATGAATCTATAATAATAAAAAAATCCCGGCCTAAGCCGGGATTTTTTTATGCGTTGTGTTCGCGTTCGATTCGTTCGTGTTCCGATGCGGGGATGGTATCCACCAGGATCGGGGTTGCGATGAACAGCGAAGAATACGTTCCCACGACCATACCGATCAGCATTGCGAAGATGAATCCGCGGATGGACTCGCCGCCAAAGATGAACATGATCAAAAGGACCACGATCAGGGTCAGCGAGGTGTTGATGGTACGCGACATGGTTGAATTGACCGACTCGTTCACGATGTGGTTGAAGTCGCCCTTGAGCTTACCGGCGAGATATTCGCGGACGCGGTCAAATACGATCACGGTATCGTTCATCGAGTATCCGATTACCGTAAGGATCGCCGCGATGAAGTGCTGGTCGATCTCCATCCCGAAAGGCATGTAAGGCCAGAGCCACGCGTAGATACCGAGTACGAAGATAACGTCGTGCGCGATGGCCGCAATCGCCCCAAGGCTGTACTGCCATTTGCGGAACGATACCATCAGGTAGAGGAACACGATTCCCATCGCACCCAGAACGGCCCAGTATGAATTGGTCTTGATGTCTTCGGAAACCGTAGGGCTCACCTTCGAGAAATGCAGCAACCCGATTTTCTTTCCTTCATAGATCGTCGCGAATTTCTCGTACGTCATATCGGCGCCGTAATACTTCTTCAGGCTTTCAAAAAGGGTCTTGTTGACTTCCTGGTCAACCTCGGCACCGCTGTCGTCCACCCTGTATTTGGTCGTGATCCTGAGCTGGTCCGGGGAACCGAAAACTTTCGCCTCGGCACTTTCCATCACGCCAACCAGGTCGGCCTTCACCGCTTCGGGATCGACCGCTTTCTCAAAACGGACCTGGAACGTACGTCCGCCCACGAAATCAACTCCGGGGTTAAGTCCCTTGATCACGAGCCCCGCCACGCAGACGATGGTGATGATGGCCGAAAAGATATAGGTATAACGTTTCACCCCGATAAAATCGAAGTGGAAATTGGTAAACCAGTTTTTGGTGACCGGAGTGCTGAATTCCAGTTTTCCGCCTTTCTCGATGCGTCGGTCAATGAAGATCCGGGCGATGAAAATCGAGGTAAAGAGCGAGGTCACGATACCGATCAAAAGCGTCGTGGCAAATCCCTGGATTGGCCCGGTCCCGAAAATGAAGAGTACCGCTCCTGTCAGTACGTGTGTCACGTTTGCGTCGACAATCGCGCGCATCGCCCCTTTCCATCCGTAAGCCAAAGGCACCGCTTCCCCAACGGGAGTTCCGCGGCGAAGTTCCTCCTTGGCCCTTTCATAAATGATGATGTTGGCATCCACGGCCGTACCCATGGTGAGTACGATACCGGCGATACCGGGCAAGGTCAGTACGGCGCCGAGGCTCGCAAGGATACCGAACATGAACAAAAGGTTGACCGCAAGCGCGATGTTGGCATACCAGCCGGCGCGCCCGTAATAGAACATCATATAGAGCGAAACCAGGATCAGTCCGATGATGGCCGACATAGTACCGTTGTCGATGGCTTCCTGTCCGAGTGACGGACCCACCACCTCCGATTGAACGATCTCGGCCGCTGCAGGCAGCTTTCCTGCACGGAGAACGTTCGCAAGGTCTTTGGTCTCGGTCACGTCGAATACGCCCGAAATTTCCGAACGTCCTCCCGAGATAGGCCCGCTTGAAACGCCCGGAGCCGAATACACGATGTCGTCCAGGACAATCGCGATATATCCTTTTTGCTCGTAAGCTTTCTTGGTAAGTTCCTCCCAGGCTTTTGCTCCGGCACCGTTCATCTGCATGGTCACCGACGGTTTGCCCAACTGGTCGAAAGAGTCACGGGCATCGGTCACGACACCACCGCTGAGATCTGCGCGGTCGTCGCGGTTTCCTTTAAGCGCGTAGAGTTCGACAGCCTCCACGTTGCCGTTTTTCTCGGTGGCGATCGTTGTAGGCTTGCCCCAGACGAACTTGGCGTAACGCTGTTCTGCGGGAAGCAGATTGCGGATTTCGGGGCGCTTGAAATATGAATTGAGCGCTGCGGTGTCTTTTGGAGAGAACATCGCCAGAACGGGGCCTCCGCCCTGCCCGATGATCTTGTCCAGGATTGGGTTCTTGCCTTTGCCGGCAGCCGTTGAATCGGCGGCCTTGTCGGTCAGGAGCGAATCGATTCCCGTAACGGCAGTGTCCTTGACGGCGATGTCGGGAGTGGTTGAAACGCTTGATTTCAACGCTTCGTTGGCCGACATGATAAAATTGCCGATTTCGTCCACCTTATAGGTATCCCAGAACTCGAGCAGAGCGGTACTCTGGAGCAGTTTTTTGATTCGGTCCACATCCTTGGCACCCGGAAGTTCCACAAGGATGCGCCCGGACTGGCCAAGGCGCTGAATATTTGGCTGGACCACGCCGAATTTGTCGATACGCTTGTTGAGGACCTCGAAAGCGGATGTGATGGACTCGTCGACCTTGCGGCGGATCACGCGCTTGACATCGTTGTCGTTCATCTTGAAGTTCACCTCGTCGCCGAGAGTCTTATTCCCGAAAATCTCGGGCGAAGCCAGCTTTACGCTGCCGTTGGAAGCCTTGTCGAATTCCTTGAAAAATGCCTCAAGATAATCCTCGTTCCCCTGGCGGTTCTTGGTCGCTTCGTCCAGTGCTTTGTTGAATACAGGATTTTTGGTGTTATTGGCAAGCCCTTTCAGGATGTCCTTGACCGAAATCTGGAGCTGTACGTTGATTCCGCCTTCCAAATCGAGGCCTTTGTTGATCTTCTTGTCACGTACCTCGCCATAGGTGAAATAGTCCAGGAATACCTTCTCCTTGGCTATCGAGTCAAGGTATTGCACCTCCTTGTCGGGATTCCCGCCGGCAAACGCCTTGGCGTCGTCCTCGACTTTCTGGGCCACGAACGTGAAGGTGAGCTGGTAGATGCTTACCAGGGCAAATAAGATTGCGAAAAACTTGACTAATCCTTTATTCTGCATTACATTATAAATTAATTGATCCTTACTGTTTTGGTTAATCGGGTCAAGCCCAAAGCCTTACGCCGCAACCCGTTAAAATACGGGCACAGGCACGCAATATTAAGATTTTTTTAAAACGTGCAAATATATAATTCTGTAAAAGATTAACCAATTTATTTACATACTTACTAAAAAAAAGGCCGCCCAATGAGCAGCCTTCTTCCTAATATTCATAAGGTATTACGCCAATACCGATTTCAGGTCGGCGTTCATGCCCCGGACCGCCTCGGCGCTTTTGGCCAGGAGCGCTTTTTCAGATTCGTCGAGGTTGATGGAAACGATTTCCTCGATGCCATTTCGGCCGATGATGCACGGAACCCCGATGCAGATGTCGTTCAAACCGTATTCGCCTTCCAGCATGACCGAACACGCAATCATCTTGCGCTGGTCGTTGAGGATCGAATCGACCAAATAGGCAACGGAAGCGCCGGGTGCATACCAGGCAGAAGTTCCCAGCAAACCGGTCAGCGTGGCACCGCCCACCATGGTGTCGGCCGCTACTTTCTTCAATTGTTCTTCCGATAAAAATTCCGAAACCGGAATTCCGTTGTACGATGCCAGCCTCGTGAGCGGGATCATCGTCGTGTCGCCGTGCCCGCCGATCACCATTGCCGAGATGTCGTTGATGGGCTTGTCCAGCGCCTTTGACAGGTAATACTTGAAACGCGAGGAGTCGAGCGCGCCGCCCATCCCGATGATGCGGTTCTTGGCCAGGCCGGTCGATTTGAGCGCCAGGTAGGTCATCGTGTCCATTGGGTTGGAAACCACCACCACGATCGCATCGGGCGAATGTTTGAGCACATTCTCCGCGACACCCTTGACGATGCCCGCGTTGATGCCGATGAGTTCCTCGCGGGTCATTCCCGGCTTGCGCGGAATTCCCGAGGTGATCACCACCACGTCGCTTCCGGCGGTCTTTGAATAATCGTTCGTGACCCCCGAAACACGCGTGTTCCAACCGGAATTCGCCGCGCATTGGCTGATGTCCATCGCCTTGCCCTCGGCAAAACCTTCCTTGATATCGAGCAAAACAACTTCGGATGCGATCCCGCGGTAGGCGATCACGTCCGCGCAGGTGGCGCCTACGTTACCGGCGCCGACTATAGTTACTTTCATAAGTAAAGCTTTAAGCTGTCAGCGGTCAGCTGTCAGCATGATTAATAAAAAAATAGCTTTCAGCTTTCAGGGGTCAGCTGTCAGCTTGATATTGCATACATTCAAACTTCTATATTAATTGAAACTTTTTAAATTTTTACCTAAAAAGATTCAAATTTGTTCAGCGCAAACTGACAGCTGATAGCTGACAGCTGACAGCTTTACGCATCTATTTTCGCATAAACCGCATTCTTCTCAATAAACTCCCTCCTTGGCGGAACCTCGTCGCCCATCAGCATCGAGAAAACGCGGTCGGCTTCGGCGAGGCTTTCGATGGTGACCTGGCGGAGCGTGCGGTTTTCGGGGTCCATGGTGGTTTCCCAGAGCTGCTCGGCATTCATCTCACCAAGACCTTTGTAGCGCTGGATGTTGGCGCTTCCGCCCATGCGCTCGTTGGCCTGGTCGCGCTGGAGGTCGTTCCATGCGTATTCCTTCTTGTTGCCTTTTTTCACGAGGTACAACGGTGGGGCCGCGATGTACACGTGGCCTTCCTCGATGAGCTCCTTCATGAATCGGAAGAAGAACGTCAGGATCAGCGTCGAGATGTGGCTTCCGTCCACGTCGGCATCACACATGATGATCACCTTGTGGTAGCGCAGTTTCTCGAGGTTGAGCGCCTTTGAATCGTCGGCAGTACCGATGGTCACGCCAAGCGCGGTGAATATGTTGCGGATCTCCTCATTTTCAAAAACCTTGTGGTGCATCGCCTTCTCCACGTTGAGGATCTTACCCCGCAGCGGAAGGATCGCCTGGAACGCACGGTCGCGGCCCTGTTTGGCCGTTCCGCCCGCCGAGTCACCCTCGACCAGGTACACTTCGCATTTGGCCGGATCCTGCTCTGAACAATCCGAAAGCTTGCCCGGAAGCCCTCCGCCCCCCATGACGGTCTTGCGCTGCACCATTTCGCGTGCCTTCTTGGCCGCGTGGCGCGCCTGGGCCGCTAAAATGACTTTCTGCACGATCGTGCGCGCGTCGTTCGGGTTTTCCTCGAGGTAATTCTCGAGCATTTCGGCAACGGCCTGCGATACAGGCGAAACCACCTCGCGGTTGCCCAGCTTGGTCTTGGTTTGTCCCTCGAACTGCGGTTCGGCCACCTTGACCGACACGATCGCCGTCAGGCCCTCGCGGAAGTCGTCGCCCGTGATCTCAAACTTGAGCTTGTCCAGAAGCCCGGAGGCATCGGCGTATTTTTTCAGCGTACGCGTCAAACCCGAACGAAAACCCTGCAGGTGCGTCCCGCCCTCGTGCGTGTTGATGTTGTTGACGTAGGAGAAGATGTTCTCGGTGTAGCTGGTGTTGTAGATCAAAGCGACCTCAACCGGAATCTCGCCCTTTTCGTTCTCCATCGAGATCACCCCGTTGATGATCGGTTCGCGGTTGCCGTCCAGGTACCGGACGTACTCCTTCAAACCTTCGGTCGAAAAATAGGTTTCCGACAAAAATTCGCCGTTCTCGTTGGTCGAACGCCTGTCGGTAAACGTTATGGTGATGCCCTTGTTCAGGAACGAAAGCTCGCGCATCCTCGCCGAAAGCGTATCAAAACTAAATTCCGTTGTTTGGGTAAAGATCGTCTCATCGGGCCAGAATGTCTGCCTGGTTCCGCGCTTCTCCGTCTCGCCAATCTGCTTCACGGGATAGAGCGACTTGCCGCGCTCGTACTCCTGCTCCCAGATCTTGCCGTCGCGGAAAACCGTCGATTTCATGTGCCGCGAGAGCGCGTTCACCACCGAAACCCCTACCCCGTGCAATCCGCCCGAAACCTTGTAGGAGTCCTTGTCGAACTTTCCGCCCGCGCCGATCTTGGTCATGACGACCTCGAGCGCCGAAACGCCTTCTTTTTTATGCAGGTCCACGGGAATCCCGCGTCCGTTGTCCTCTACCGTTACCGAATTGTCCTCATTGATGGTCACGAAAATCGTGTCGCAATGGCCGCCCATCGCCTCGTCGATCGAGTTGTCGACCACTTCATAAACAAGGTGGTGCAAACCGCGCACGCCAATATCCCCGATGTACATCGAGGGGCGCATCCGCACGTGCTCCATCCCTTCAAGCGCCTGGATACTGTCGGCCGAATAATTGCTTTTCTTGACTTCGTCGCTCATAAAATTCTCCTCTGAATGTGTGATTTTTAACTAACACGCAAATATAGCAAAAGGCCGTTGACCATAAGGGTTTTTTGGCTTGGAGCAAGGCCAAGTTATTAACATTTTGTCAAGGTTTTTGGGGCGTGACTGCGCTGGTTTAATGTCCCAATTGGTTAATGTGAAAATATACCAATTTTAGGAACGGGGCGCCGTCGCGCTGTCCGCTGTATCTTTTGCTTCCCTGCGGGTGCGCAAAAGGATGCCGCTGCCATCGCTCACGCTACGCGGGGCCGAAATTATGTTTTGTTTTCTGACGGAAGTATGACGGCGCCTGCGGCGCCAAGTGCCTACCGGCGGTTTACTTTTGGCTGGCGCACCAAAAGTAACAAAAGTGCGCTGGCGGCTCTGTCCAAACCTTGATTTCTACGTCGCGCCGCTCCCACGCGCCCTAAGCCGCTTTTAAATGCGCTATCGCGTACCTGAAGCCCACTGGGCTTCCTCCTTTTAATTTCAAATCTCCTCGTCTCTACGGGCGCTTTCAAAGGCAAACGCGGCGTCGCTTCCTCGAAATCTACGGTTCTCCCAGAAGCCGCCTGAGCGGCCGCGTGTCGCCGGGTGATTTTTCTTTGATGGGTGTTGGGTGAGGGAAGGGTGTTGGGAAGGCGGTGCGCTTTCGACTGTCGACTTTCATCTTTTGACTTTCGACCTTATGACTTTATGACCTTATGACTTTATGACTTTATGACTTTATGACCTTATGAGTTTTTGACTTTATGACTTTCTTCTTTAAGTTGGCGCGGACTTATGTAAGGCCTCACACTTGTAGCAAAATAATTTTACAAATTCAAATTGCTACAACTTTTGTAGCAAAATAAAAATTGCATTTCAAATTGCTACAGTTTTTGTCACGGACTGAAAGTCCGCGACAACCGTGAGAGAAGTCCGCGCGAACTTCGAATGGTTAGCGCGGACTTTCAGTCCGTGCTTCGACTCTATTAAGCCTCTTTCAAAATTCAAACCCGAGCCCGGAGGGCGAACAGAACGACCAAAAGGAAGTTAATTTAATTTCAAAATTTTAACACCGCTTCTCTATATTGCAACAACTTTTCAAATAGCCATGACCCTGCAACAATACCTGGAAAACGTCAACATCCTCTACAAAACCGGAAACGCCCGCGAACACGCCTACCGGGGCGATCTCGCGACTTTGCTCAAATCGATTCTTCCCGATGTGCTAATCACCAATGAACCGGCCCGCGTGGAGTGCGGCGCGCCCGACTATGTTTTGACCCGCAAGGACGTCCCGGTTGGCTATATCGAGGCCAAGGACATCGGCGTGGATTTGGGGAGCAAGACTTTAAAAGAGCAGTTTGACCGCTACAGGGCGGGGCTTTCCAATTTGATCTTTACCGATTATCTGGAGTTCCACTTTTATAAGGAAGGCGAATTCACGACCAAAATCGCGATCGCCAAAATCGAGGGCGGTAATATTGTCGCGCTCCCCGAGAACTTTGCAACCTTTACCTCGCTGATCCAGAATTTTGCCTCGACGGTATCGCAAACCATCAAGTCGCCTACCAAGCTGGCGCAGATGATGGCCGGCAAAGCCAAATTGATGGCCGATGTCATCGAGCGTTCGCTGGACCACGACAATGCCAACGACACGCGCTCGCAATTAAAGGCGCAGATGCTTTCCTTCAAGCAGATGCTCATCCACGACATCGACAACAAGGCATTCAGCGACATTTACGCGCAAACCATCGCCTACGGAATGTTCGCCGCGCGCTACCATGACCCCACGCTTCCCACATTTTCACGAATGGAAGCCGCCCAGCTCATTCCCAAGTCAAACCCGTTTCTGCGAAAACTTTTCCAGGACATCGCCGGATTTGACCTGGACTCGCGACTGGTGTGGATCGTCGATGAGCTGGTGCACATCTTTCTTGCATCGGACGTGGCGCAGATCATGAAGAATTTTGGCCGTTCTACGCGCCAGGAGGATCCCGTCGTCCACTTTTACGAAACCTTTCTGGGCGAATACAATCCGGCGCTTCGCAAGGCACGCGGGGTTTGGTACACGCCGCAACCCGTGGTGAACTTCATCGTCAGGGCGGTGGATGACATATTAAAGACCGAATTCAA
The DNA here is from genome assembly GCA_023390775.1 of Bacteroidota bacterium. Classification (GTDB taxonomy): domain Bacteria; phylum Bacteroidota; class Bacteroidia; order Flavobacteriales; family Flavobacteriaceae; genus Flavobacterium. The sequence goes on from JAEWCF010000022.1 coordinate 17,023, forward strand.
CCTTCCGCAGGGCCTGGCCGATACCTCAAAGGTCAAGGTCAAAAAGAAATCGTTTACCCAAAGCGGAAGCGGCGCATCGTCCAAGATCAAGGAAGTCGAAACCTTCGAGGAAGTCCACAAGGTGCAGATCCTGGATCCCGCCACGGGAACCGGGACTTTTTTGGCCGAGGTGGTCAAACACATCCACAAAAAATTCGAGGGCCAGCAGGGAATCTGGAGCCAGTATGTGCGCAAAGACCTGATCCCTAGGCTCAATGGTTTTGAACTCTTGATGGCGTCTTACGCGATGGCGCACCTCAAGATGGACATGCTGCTCACCGAGACCGGTTACAAACCCACCGACGACCAGCGCTTCAAGATTTTCCTGACCAATTCGCTCGAGGAAGCGCACCCCGATACCCAAACGCTGTTTAGTTCCTGGCTCTCCGACGAGGCCGACCAGGCCAACGCCATCAAACGCGACGCGCCGGTGATGGTGGTGATTGGGAATCCGCCGTATAGCGTGAGCAGTAGCAATAAGGGTTCGTGGATCGAGAAATTAACTGCAGACTATAAAAAAGACCTAAATGAACGTAATATTCAACCTCTGTCGGATGATTACATCAAATTTATACGTTTTGGACAGCATCTTATTGATAATAATATTGAGGGAATATTAGCATATATTTCCAATAATAGTTTCATTGATGGGATTATCCATAGACAAATGCGAAAAAGTTTATTAGATAGTTTTAATAAAATTTACATCATTGACCTGCATGGGAATTCAAAGAAAAAAGATGTTGCTATTGACGGTTCAGCCGATCAAAATGTTTTTGATATTATGCAAGGAGTTTCAATAAATCTATTTGTAAAAACAAATTCCAATAGTAATGAAAATTCTCTTCAAATAATAAGCATCAAAGGAAAAAGGGATAAGAAGTATAAATTTTTAAACGATAATACAATTGGTAGTATTAGCTGGAATTATGTGAAACCTAAATTCCCAAATTATCTATTTACACAGCAAGATCAGAGAAATGAAGTCGATTACGATACAAAATTTTTTGGGGTAAACAATATTTTTTTAAATGGAAGTAACGGAGTTCAAACAAAACGAGATGATTTATTTATTGATTTTCAAAGCGAAGAATTAGGGCCTCGAATTTCAAATCTTCTTAATGGACATCTTTCGACTGATTTTAGAAAGGACTTTAATATTCAAGATTCTTCTTCATATCCACTCCTTCGACGAATTTCACAAAGTTCATTTGATCAAAAATATATATCCAAAATTCTTTATCGACCTTTAGATACTAGGTCAATCTATTATGACAAAAATCTTATTGGCCGGCCCTTTTATAAGGTTATGCAAAATATATGGAAGAGTAAAAGTAATTTTTGTCTAATTGTTGGTCGACAAGGTCAAGCAGTCGGTGGAAAATCCTGGAATCTAATATCTATTTGTAATACATTGCTAGATACAAATTTATTTTATCGAGGTGGTAATATGGCGTATCCGCTATATCTCAATGCTGACGTAAAAAATGAAATTAAACATCAACATTCCCTCGACGGAAACCCCCGCCGCGTCCCCAACCTCAACATGGAAATCGTGGACAAAATCGCGGAGGATTTAGGTATGTATTTCCAGGATGAAGAACCCGATTACACCACTACAGTTGAAACCAACCAGTTCTACCCCATCACGATCCTGGATTACATCTACGCCGTGCTCCACTCGCCCACTTACCGCGAGACCTACAAGGAATTTTTAAAGATCGATTTCCCGCGCGTGCCGTATCCAAAAGACAAAAAAACCTTTTGGGATCTGGTTGAATTGGGCGGCGACCTTCGGCAAATCCACTTGATGGAGAGCCCGGTCGTAGAAGAATACATCACGCAGTTCCCCGAGGACGGCGACAACATCGTCAAGAAGCCCATCCACAAAAACGGCAATGTTTACATCAACGAGACGCAGTATTTTGCAAACGTGCCCGATGTGGCGTGGAACTTTTACATCGGCGGTTATCAGCCCGCGCAAAAATGGCTCAAGGACCGGAAGGACCGCGAACTGGGCTACGAGGATATTCTGCATTACCAAAAGATCATCGTGGCGCTCACCGAGACCGACAGGATCATGAAGGAGATTGATAAAATTGATATTGTAGGCGCGGTGAGCACAGACTTGTAACCCGTGCCGATTCTTTTATAGCAAAACAATTTCCGGCTTTTAATTTGCTACACATTTTGTAGCAAAATTTTTTCGGGAACCAAATTGCTACAGTCATGAAAAATCATTCCTCCATCTGCAAACAACTGGGCCTAACCCAAATGGAACTGGCCCTGATTTTAAGAGTAAGCCGCTCCCAGGTTTCGCTCTATGAACTGGGCAAACGAAACCTGCCCACGCAGGCATCGCTCAAACTCGCCGAACTTTTGCAAGCCACCGCGAACACGACCGCCAAACCGCAACCTGAAGGTGACCACTTCGAACTTCGCGGCTATATTGAGAAGCTGATCGCCGACAACGAATTCGCGCTGATGACATTGGAGCGCAAGTATAAAAAAGCGCTGGCCAAGACGCACCAGTTGGACCGACGCAGTGCGCTTACAAGGCATTTTATGGATAACAAATCATCTATACCCGGTTCGCCATTGCCTCGATTCGTTCAAGGTCCTGAACGGGATTTATTGCAATTGTCGAAAATGGAATTGAAAATAGAGTTAATTCAGAACGAACTGGCCTTTTTGAGGAAGCGGCTTTAGGCAGACTGAATGTCGGCAAATTGTTTTGTCGCACGGACTGCAAGTTCGCGCGAACTCAACATAGGAAAGTTGGCGCGGACTTTCAGTCCGTGACACAATTCAATTCACAAAGGCTTGTTCTCGCACGGACTGAAAGTCCGCGCGAACCTATATATATATATGTTGCCGCGAACCTCGAATGGTTGCCGCGAACCTCGAATGATTGGCGCGGACTTTCAGTCCGTGCCGTTAAAATCCAATCGCACAATTTCCAGCTCACCCGGCAGCCCCGCATAATTCCTTGCCGAACTAAAATAATATTCTTCCGGGCAGAGAACTATTTTTTGTTTGACAGGATTGTTGTGAATATAATCGAGCTTTTGCCGAATAAACCAATTGCTTTGGGTGACTTCGGCATGGTAACCGTCCTTCCATACCTTTAAGCGTTGCTTTCTTTTCAAGTGACTGCATGCTCTTTCAAAATATTCCAGCATCCAGTCACGCCGGCTCTCAGGATAGTCAAGGATGTTTTTTATTATTTGTTTTGATGTGTGAGTCTTAAAATTCCGAACGATATCGGCAAGCTTTGTTTTATCGGGGGCTTTGCACAACAAGTGGATATGATTGGACATCAGGCAATAGCCATACAATTCCAGGCCTTTATGCTTTTGACAATATTCCAGCGATTCAATGATTACCTGTTTTTGGCTTAAGCGCGTGAAAACGTCAATCCACCCTACTACAGTAAGGGTAATGAAATAAATTTCGCCGTGCATGTTGCTTTATATCTTGTGGACATGCGGCAATTTAAAAAGCCGCGAACTGAAGTGTTTACGGCTTTTGTGTAATTCTGATGGTGTTGCCGGACGTTTGCTTATGTGGTGCCGCACGGACTGTTTGTATGTTGCCGTAGGAATTTATTTATGTAGTCGCACGGACTAAAAGTCCGCGCGAACCTATGAGTTGGCGCGGACGTTTAGTCCGTGACATACTCTTCTACGACATTTACGATTCAAACCGCGCCAATGCTCCCAACTCTCCGGCATCCCAAATGATTATTTTGAAACGACGGCAGCTCACGCGGCTTGTGGGTTCCTGCGTAGTAGTTGTCAGTCGTCAGTCATCAGTCGTCAGTTTGATTGGCGGGATCTTTGGGCTTTGAATTCCAATTCACCCCTTTATCCCCATTGCCCATTTTGAATGAACGGCAGCTCACGCGGCTCGTGGGTTCCTGCGTGAAAAATCAAAGATTGTAGCGATCAAAAATCCGCGTGTTTGAGCGCAGTGAAACGAAGCGAGTTTCGCGAGATTTTAGCGCGGAAATCTTTAGATTTTTAGCAGGGTTCCGCCGCCGCCAGCGCGTTTTTGGTCCTTTTGGGGCGCTAGCCAAAAGGACACCGCCGGTAGGCACTCGGTGCCGCAGGCACCAAAAAAAAAGCCGCATCGCAGATGCAGCCACATTGCCGCGCCGCAGGCGCCGAAAAGGTCGCTTACAGGATTTCCTTTACAGTAAATGTAGCACCATTTACAACAACCTCCTCCCCAACACCAAGCCCGCGCAGCGACAATGCAATCGGCGCCTCCGCCGAAACCCCAATCACATCAACACCGTCAACACTGATCTTAGGCAGTGCACACGCAATGTAAAGGTTCATTGCATTGACGCGAACTAAGCTCCCCACATGCACGCGGTCGTGCACTTGTTCCGGGTCGATGCGTTCCAGGATCCGGAGCTGCTCGAGGCATTCGGCGAGTTTGGCATTGAGTTTTTCCTGCTCGAGATGCATCATCGAGAGTGCAGTCTGCTTCGCCAGTTCGCCTTTCAGGCTCGGGTCGTGTTTGTCGCCGGCCGAACTCTTGGCGTCGTTTTGGGCGTCGGCCGAAAGTTCCCGGATCATGTCGGTGAACGCGTCGACACGGTCGCGCGCCGATTGAAGGAAGCGCTCGTGGACCTTCTGCTTGAACCCGTCGGCGAAAGCCATCTAGAAGTCAAATTTGTAGCTTGCGCCCAGGATGGCCTGGAAGCCCTGTACCGGGTAATCGAGCCACTTGTCATACATCTGGCTGGCGATGTTGTTCAGGCGCACGAAACCGGTCAAACGGTCGTTGTGTTTGTAACCGATGTGCGCATTGGCGTCGAAATAGGATTCGAGAGTTACGACTTCCTCGTCGCCAAAGTCGGAGAGATTGTCGCGGAAATCCTTGCGCTCGCCCACGAAGAAGACCTGGGCGCCGGCGTACCATTTGCGCGTGATGTCCACATCCAGCGAAGAACCTACGCGAAGGACTGGCAGGTTCCACGCCTCCGCCTGAATGTCGGTGGTGTAGTTACTGAAGGTTCCGTTTACGCCAAACGAGACGCTCTTTGAAAAATCGGCCTTGAGCTCGCCAAAGAAACTGATCGTGCGCATATCGTCATAGACTACGCCGAATGAATTTCCGAAGCCATAATTCTCGTTGGTATCGAACTCGGTGTAAGGGTTGCTCAGGAAAAGTGCCCGGTTGCGCTCATTGACATAGGATCCGCGAACGTTATAACTCACCGCGCTGGCCAGCTTACCCTTGAGCCCCGCGAAAATATCGTACTGGCGATCGGTTGGGGCGATGGCCAAAAACGGCGCGACGTATGGATTCTCGTTGGTAAAATCGCGGTAGGAATTCTGCTGGAGCGTACCTTCGGCGCCGGCGTAGAAGATCATCAGATCGCCCACCAGGTTGAGCGAGGCGCTGACTTGCGGATAAATGAAAAATTTGTTGTCGTCATTCTCCATGTCCATCGAATAGAAGGCCGCGGCCCCGAAGTTCAGCGTCCAGTCATCGCGCTGCATCGAAAAGCTGGGCTGCACGCCGAGGTTTGTAAAGCCATACGCCAGCGACTCGCCGAAATCAAATTCGCCGTTGAAGCTTCCGCCCACGTAATCGGCGATGACCTCCATCTTGATCTTGGTCTGGTTGATCTCGAAACTGAGCTTGGGCTTGGCGATGAAACGGTTTTCCTCAGAATCGTAATTATCCCAAAAACGGTTGTATTTCAAGGTGAGTTCGTCAAATATGCTCTCGCCGAAGGAAAGCTTCCCGCCTACATAGGCATTGTGGTAAGAATGACCGGGTTCGATGCTGTTGATGAGTTCGCGCCGCGCGTCGTCTGTCAGGACCTCGCCGAAATTCTCGGGAAGCCCATACCAATTATACCCCTGAAGCTGGTAACCGCCGTCGATGTTCCAGGAAAATCCCTGCCCGCGCATGCCGTAGGTCAGGTCGATCGAGGTGTTGTGGAAACTGTCTTCGAGTTCGACACCGTCGATTCCGCCCTGGGACGACAGATGTCGGAACATGCCGCCGACGTATGAATTCTCCCCGACATCCGAAGTGACAAAGAGTTCGGCCATCGCCGTGCCGTAATTCCCGATCCCGACGGTTGCGAAATTGTTGTAAAGCCTTTCCTGCGGCGTCTTGTCGACATTGGCCGCCCTGCCCTTGGAAGGCGTGAAGGTCGAGGCAACGGGATAGGAAAAAATATTGTATTTGACATCGGTCTTGCGCACATTGTCCGGATCCTCGACCGGCGGTGTTTCCTTGACCTTGAAGGCATCCGAAATGGTGGGCGTATAGGGTTTGACAACGTTGACGACCTCGTTCCCGATCTGGTCGTCGCCCTTCTGCGCAAGCGCCGGCAATGAAAATGCGAAGAGAAATAAAGCGGTATGGCGGATGTTCATGTTGGTTTAGTTAGTGATGGAAGAATTGGTCTTGGCCTCCTGCGCGCGGATGGCGTCCAGTTCGGTTTGGGCTTCCTGGACCACGTCCGGGAATTGCGTAAAATTCTTAATGACGCTTTCCAGGATGTACGTAGCCTGATAGGAGTCCTTCAAACCGTAGAAGTTTTTGGCCATGACCACAAGGCCTTTCGCGCCAAAATACTTGTACCCCGAGTAATCGCGCGAAAGCTTTTGCACAACGCTATTTGAAGCCTCGTATTTGCCGTCCTTGTTCTTGAAATAAGCATCGTAGAAAAGGGCTTCGGCCGCTAACTCGCCCGTGGCCATTCCCTGGAGCTTGGCATACGCTGCGCGCGCCTTGGACTCATCGCCGGTCTTGATCGCCGAACGCGCCACGATGATCTGCGCATCGGACTTGACCCGTTCATCTGCCTTTGCATTGGCGAGGACCTTGTCGGCATAAGCCACGGCATTGGCATAATCCTTTTGTTCGTAGTACGTCTTCATCAGGTTGGCCTGGGCGAAAGTCACGTTCTGAGGGAAATCGGCCTCGGCCTCAAGCCTTTTTAGCACGGCCGTCGCCTTGGCTGCATGCTGGCGCTTGATATGGATCTGGCCAAGCCTTGCTAGGGACTGTTCGGTGAATTCGTTGCGCGGTTTGGAGACCACGTATTCGTAATTGGGGATCGCGTTCGCCTCGAGCCCGTCGGCATAATAAAGCTGCGCGAGGTAGAAATTGGCCTTGAGCGCGTGGATGCCATTGGGGAATTTGGATACGTAACCGGAGAAACCCGAGATGGCTTGTTTGGCATTGCCCTGCTGATATTGTTTCTCGGCGGCGGCATAGGTATCGTTGTCCAGGTCGGCATCGGAAACCTCAACATAGTCCAGCGTCCGCACCCAGGCCGCATATTCGTCCACCCGGCCGTTATCCACGTAAATAAGGCGCGCCGTAGCGACAGCCTCGAGCGATTCCGGAGTACGCGGGTACTCGGCGGCGACCTTCTTGAATTTGGCAAGCGCCTGCTGGTCCTGGTTTCCGTTGTAATACACCAGTCCCTGGCGGAGGATCGCCTTGGCGGCATAGGAGCCGTTCTTGAATTCGGAAATCAGTTTGTCATAGGTGCGGATGGCGGCATCGGTCTGCTTCTCGGCCACATAGGTATTGGCGAGTTCGAAAAGCGCATCGTCGCGGTAGGACGATTTGGGGAATTGCGTCAGGAACTTGTTGAAATCCTCGATCTTGGTATTGTTCCGGCCGACAAAACCGTAACTGATGGCTTTTTGATAAGCCGCATAATCCGAATCGATCCCCCGCATCTCGATCGCCTTGTTGTAGGCTTCCATCGCGGGCCAGTATTTGGCCGACACGAACCGCGAATCGCCCAGCCTCAGGTAGGAATCGTTGAGCCGGACCTTGTCATCCTTGGAGGAGTTGATGTAATTTTCAAAATTTGCCGAAGCCTGATCGTAATCCTTAAGCTTGAAATAAGCGTAGGCTATGTTGTAGTTGGCGTTTTTGTATTCGGGAGTAGATTTGGCATCGGGCGCGCCCGTGAATTGCCTGTAGCTGATGAGCGCCTCGTTGAAATTGTCGAGCACATATTCGGTCTCCGCTTTCCAGAACGTTGCCCTCGCCGTAAACCTGGCGTCGCGAGGCTCACCGATCGACTTGTTGAACATCGCCAGAGCGGCCCGGTAATCGCCATCGGTATACAGCTCGAGGCCGCGGTAAAACGTGACCTTTTGATAGGCCGCACGGTTCGCGCTCTTGTTTTTTTCCAGGAGCGCCAGAGCTCCCTGATAGTTTTTCGACGTAATGTACGAATCGATCAGTAGCCCCTCGATCTCGCTCCGGCTTGGCGAATTGGGGTACTTGTCGATAAAGCCCGCCAAGACATCCGGAACGGGCTGGTAGGAATTGCCGATCTCGTAGCTGAGCTTGGCATAATTGAGCATCGCATCCTCCTGGATCTTGGGCTCGAAGGCCATTTCCGAAGCATTCTTGAACGCATTGAGCGCCTGCTGCTTGCGGTCGGTCTTGAGGTAACTTTCGCCGAGGTGGTAATAGGCGTTCTGGGCGACAAAGTCGTTTCCGCCGATGATTTTGTTGAACTGCGTGATGGCGTTCTCGTAATCGTTCTGCTTGTAATAGGCGTATCCGAGCTGGTAATAATCGGTGTTGGACCATTTGCCCTTCTTGCCCCTGTACTGCGTCAGGTAAGGGATTGCCTTGTCATACTGCTTGAGGTTGAAATAGCTTTCGCCGATAATTTTGTTGAGTTCCGACTTTTCCATCGCGTTGGATTTGGCCATCGCCGCCTGGCCGAGGTCGATCGCCTTTTGGAAATTGCCGAGCTTGAAGTTCATGTCGGCCTGGAAATAGGACAGTTTCTCCTTGTATTTCTCTTCGCCCGAAACCTCGTCAAAGTATTTGGTCGCCTCCTTGTAATCATCGCCTTCATACGCCATGAAACCCAGGTAGTACTTGGCCTGCGAACCGTATTCGGGGGAATTGACGACCTTGTTGAAGTAGGTCGTGGCTTCTTTTTTCTTCTTGGCCGAGAAAAACGCGTAGCCCTTCTGGAAGTTGAATTTGTCGGTCTCGGCGCGGGTCAGGGAACTTTCGTTGACCCTGTCGAACCACTCGAGCGCCTGCGGGTATCGGCCCATCTCGAAATAATAATGCGCAACCTCGATGTACGCCTGGTTCTGCTTGGTGCTGGTGGGATAATCGGTCACGAAATCCTCCATCAGTTCCTCGGCTCCCGGTTGGTCAAGCCGGATCGCGCAATTGGCGATGTAATAGGCGCAATCGGCCTCGATGTCCTCGCTTTTGGCATCCGCCTTTACCTTCTCGAAAAGGCTTTGCGCCGACTGGTACTGGCCATTTTTGTAGAGGTAAAGCGCACGGTTGAATTCGGCCAGTTCATTGGTGTGGATTTCAGACGGTTGCGCATTCCCCACAATCGAAAAAAACACGAGAAACACCAGTAAATATCGGGAGATTTTTTGCATCGGAACTTGGTTTAGGAACGTAAAATTATCTCTTATGCCAAGAATAACGGGGTGTTTTTGGGTTTTATTATGAACAGTTTTTAAACAGAGCTGTCGGCTGTCAGCTGTCAGCATCAGCTTGAATGGAGTAAAGCGAGTGCTGATAGCTTCCAATCTTGAAATGTATTCTTGTCATGCGCGAACATTACAACTCATGATGGTCAGTCGTCAGTCATCAGTCATCAGTTTGAATCGAGTAATCGACGACTGACAGCTCCAAGCTTCGC
>JAEWCF010000028.1 GCA_023390775.1 Bacteroidota bacterium
GTTCAGCAGCCTGCTTCTCAAAATCAACCAGCCACCAGCCACCAGCCACCAGCCACAAAAATCCCGCCCTCCGTCAACGGCCAGGACGAAATCGTCGAGATGGACCGCATGCGCAAGCTGATCTCGGGTTATATGGTGCAGTCGGTACAGACATCGGCACACGTGCAGTCCTTTATCGAGGTTGACGTGACGGCCATCTGGGACTGGCGCGAGAAAAACAAAAATGCTTTCGAGAAACGCGAAGGCGAGAAGCTGACTTTTACCCCGATATTCATGGAGATCGTGGCGCGCGCGCTCAAGGATTTCCCGATGATGAACATCTCGGTCGACGGCGATTACATCATCAAGAAGAAAAACATCAATCTGGGAATGGCGGCCGCACTTCCCAACGGAAACCTGATCGTGCCCGTGATCAAGAACGCCGACCAGCTCAACCTGATCGGCATGGCCAAGGCCGTCAACGACCTGGGGAACCGTGCCAAGGCCGGCAAGCTCAAACCGGACGACACCCAGGGCGGAACCTATACCGTGACCAACGTAGGAACCTTCGGCAGCGTGTTCGGTACCCCGATCATCAACCAGCCGCAGGTGGGCATCCTGGCGCTCGGCGCGATCCGCAAGGTCCCGGCCGTAGTGGAAACCCCCGAAGGCGACTTTATCGGCATCCGCAAGAAAATGTTCCTCTCGCACTCTTATGACCACCGCGTGGTCGACGGCGCACTTGGCGGAAGCTTCGTGAAACGCGTTGCGGAATACATGGAGGCGTTTGATGAGAACAGAACTTTTTAATGTCAAATGTCGCGTGACAAATGTCGAATGAACCATATAAAAAGCCCTTCGGAAACGAGGGGCTTTTTTTTGAAGAATGTCGCACGACGAATGTCGAACGAGCAACTTGTTTGGCATCATTTTAAAATTTATAATTTTCCTGAGCGTTGCCTGCCGGCCCGGGCTGTCCGCGCTACACGGTAGCTTGCTTCCATCCCTAACGCGACGCACGCACGTGATTTTTTCGTAAATTCAGGAAAAGTCCACGCTATGAGTGCCACTGTAAAAGGAAAGGACCTGATTGCTATAGGTTTCAAGGAAAGCCGGCTGATGGGGCAGGCGCTGCAAATCGCTACCGAGCAATTTCGCGGCACGCCAAAAAAGGAAATCATCCGCATCTTCCGCAAACTGCGCCATTACCCAGAATCATTTCTCGACGATCCGGTGCTCAAACCGCTGGCACTGGCCATGATCGAACCACAAGCACCCGCGCCCGAATCGATTTTGGTTCCGAAAGGGGATTACGCGACCTTTGGAGACGAATTTATCGAAGACGGCGCAAAGGCGCAAATGGATCTGGCCATGCGGCTTCCCGTCACGGTAGGCGGTGCGCTCATGCCCGATGCGCACCAGGGTTACGGTTTACCGATCGGCGGGGTGCTGGCCGTCGACAATGCGGTGATTCCTTACGGTGTTGGCGTGGACATCGGGTGCAGGATGGCGCTCTCGATTTTCGATATTCCCGCCGATTATCTTCACGAAAAGCGTGATCATTTAAAGAAAATGCTCTCGGCACACACAAAATTTGGTGCCGGGCAGGGTTTCGATCATAAGCACCGGACCGATCACGAAATCATCGACAGGCCCGAATTCAAAATGATCCCCATGCTGGGAAGGCTGAAAGACAAGGCCTGGGAGCAGCTGGGAACTTCCGGTGGCGGCAATCATTTCGTGGAGTTCGGCGTCATAGAGTTCAAAACAAATGATGATGATTTGGGCATTTCCGCCGGAAAATACCTCGCCCTTCTCACGCATTCCGGCTCACGGGGGCTTGGCGCCACCATTGCCGGCCATTACACCAAAATCGCCAAACAAATGACTTCGCTTCCAAAAGAGGCTGCAAATCTCGCGTACCTTGGTTTGGATTCGGCGCAGGGTCAGGAATACTGGATGGCGATGAATTTGGCCGGCGACTACGCATCGGCTTGCCATGAAGTCATTCACGACAAGATCGGCGCGGCCGTCGGCGGAAACCTGCTTGCAAAAGTTGAAAACCACCACAATTTTGCCTGGAAGGAAATCGTGAACGGTCGCGAAGCCATCGTCCATAGAAAGGGCGCCACTCCTGCCAGTGCAGGCGTTCTGGGTTTCATTCCCGGCAGCATGACCGCTCCCGGATTTTTGGTACGTGGCAAGGGCGAACCCGCGTCGCTGAGTTCGGCGTCGCATGGGGCCGGCAGACGCATGAGTCGAACCCAGGCTGTAAAATCGATCAGCGGAAGCGAGATGCAAAAGATGTTATCCGATCACGGCGTGACCCTGATCGGCGGCGGCAGGGACGAAGCGCCATCGGCCTACAAGGACATCCGGCAGGTGATGTCGGCACAAAAGGATTTGGTCCACGTAATAGCCGAATTTACGCCGAAGATCGTAAGGATGGCGAGTGATGGAAGCAGGGAAGATTAATTATTAATTACTTCAGCGGTTGTGGGGTCGATCGTCGTGATCACACGGTTCACGGCATCGGCAGGAAACCCGCCTTTTCTGGCGTGTTCGAGGATCAAATCCTCCGAAGGCGCAATATAGACGCAATAGATCTTGTCCCCGGTGACAAAACTTTCCACCCATTGGATATCGGTGCCCAGCTGGCTCAACACGCCGCATGAGGTTTGCGAAATCGAGCGCAGTTCTTCACTTGAGAACTGTCCGGCATTTTCAATGTTCCTTTCAATGATAAACTTTGGCATGTCGACTGGTTTTGGTTAAACAAACTTAAAGTTAAGAAAATAAAGTCGATCGGATGCCTTTAAACTTCTAATTATTAATGATTTGAACGTTGAAAGTTTCCGTTTTTCAGCGCCCTCAATTATTAATTTTTACTTATTAATTATTAATTGAACCTATCTTTGCGCCAAACATTTCGACATGGAACTGAACCTGCACCGCCCCATCTGCTTTTTTGACCTTGAAACCACCGGAACCGACATCTGCAAGGACCGCATCGTCGAGATCTCGATCCTGAAGGTCTATCCCAACGGCAACAAGGAAAGCCGGACGTGGCTGGTCAATCCGCAGATGATGATTCCCGCCGAATGCATCGCGGTACACGGGATCACCAATGAAAAAGTGGCCAATGAGCCCACTTTTAAGGAAATCGCGCCGCTGGTCTACAATATGATCAAGGACGCCGATCTGGCAGGGTTCAATTCGGACCGGTTCGACATTCCGCTTTTGGCCGAGGAGCTGCTCCGCGCCGATTACGACTTTGACATGAAGAGCCGCGTTTCGGTCGACATCCAGACCATCTTCCACAAAAAGGAGGAGCGCACGCTGGCCGCCGCCTACAAATTCTATTGCGGGCAATCGCTCGAGAATGCACACAGCGCCGAGGCCGACACCAATGCCACATACGAAATCCTGAAATCGCAGCTTGACCGTTATCCTGATCTTCAGAACGACATGAAGTCCCTGGCCGAATTCACCACGCGGAAAAAATCGGTCGATTTTGCGGGTTTCATTATTTTGGATAAGGACGGCGAGGAGTGTTTCTCTTTCGGAAAACACAAAGGCGTAAAGGTCGCCAAGGTATTGGAGCAGGAGCCGGGCTACTACGGTTGGATCCAGGGGGCGGATTTTCCACTGTATACCAAGAAGGTTTTGACCGCGATCAAGTTGAGGAAGTTGAATACGAAGGCGGTTTAGGGATTTGAAAATTTGAAAATTTGGAAATTTGAAAATGTGTAAATGTACCAATATACCAATTCCAAAACCGGAACTTTAAGCATAATCGATTAATCCATGCAAACTGACAGCTGATAACTGATAGCTGACAGCTCCCAGCCACTAACCACTATCCACTAGCCACTACAGTGAAAATAATCTGCATCGGCCGCAACTACGCCAAACACATCGAAGAACTCGCCAACGAGCGCCCGGACGAACCGGTCATTTTCCTCAAACCCGATACGGCGCTTCTGTCATCGGAACAGGATTTTTACATCCCCGATTTTTCGGATGACATCCATCACGAGATCGAACTGGTTGTCAAGATCAACAAGGTGGGGAAGCACATCGACGCGAGATTTGCGCACAAATATTACGATGAAATAACGGTAGGAATCGACTTCACCGCGCGGGACGTTCAGCAAAAGCTAAAGGACAAAGGGCTGCCGTGGGAGAAATCCAAGGCGTTTGACGGTTCGGCGGTGATTGGGCGCTTTATGTCGAAAAAAAATTTCAGTTCGCTGGAAAACCTTACTTTTGGACTCACAAGCAACGGAAACGTTGTGCAGAGCGGGAATACCGCAAACATGCTCTGGAAAATCGATGAAATCATCGCCCATGTTTCGCAGTATTTCACGCTCAAAACGGGAGACCTCATTTTTACGGGAACCCCGGAAGGCGTGGCATCGGTAAAAGCCGGTGACGTGCTGGAAGGCTACCTTGACCATAACCAACTATTCAGATTACACATTAAGTAATGGCATTGAATTACAACCTCTCCAAAGTATATGCTTTGTCCGACAATGATCCGGACTTCGTCATGCAGATCATCACGCTTTTCGTGACCGAGGTCCCGCAGGACATGACCCAGATCAAGCTCGGAATCAAGACCAAGGACCACAAACTCGCATACGCCTACGCACACAAAATCAAGCCCACGCTCGATTTGCTCGGAATGACCGTCGCCTATGAGGAAATCCTTCAGGTGGAAGCCTGGACCAAACGCGAAGGCAAACGCAAGGAAATCAAGGATACTTTTGACAGCATCGAATCGCAGGTGGAGAAAGCGGTTAAAGAGATTAAAAAGGACTTTAATCTTTAGTTTTGAGTTTTGGGTTATGAGTTTTGAGTAATTCTGCAAAACCAGATCTCAATTCCTAACCTAATTACGGCAAGAAGTAAAGTCGTGAAGTAGATATTAGTTATTGGCTGGTAATGTAATTGGTCATGAGTAATAACTACCCAATACCCATATCCCATAACCAATGACCGCAGCTATAATCACCATCGGCGACGAAATCCTCATCGGCCAGGTCACCGACACCAACTCGGGCGGGATTGCAAAAGCTCTGGAGGAAATTGGGATCCGGGTGCATGAGATGCTTTCGGTTTCGGATGAGCGGGTCCATATTCTTGAAGCATTTGCTCGATACCAGGATCAGGTGGATGTGGTGCTGATCACGGGTGGGCTGGGGCCGACAAAGGACGACATCACCAAAAAGACCTTTTGCGAATACTTTGACGACGAGCTCGTTGTCGACCATAACGTGCTGCAGCACATCACCGAGATGTACCTGCGTGTTTTCAACCGCCCGCTATCGCCGATGAACCGCGACCAGGCGCTGGTGCCGTCAAATTGCACGGTGCTTCACAATGAGTTTGGCAGCGCTCCCGGAATGTGGATGCAAAAAGGGAAGACCGTTTTTGTATCCATGCCCGGAGTGCCGTATGAAATGAAGGGAATCCTCACGAATCATCTTATTCCCAAACTTGCCTCGGAATTTAACCGCCCGCACATCCTGCACAAGACCATCATGACCTACGGCATGGGCGAGAGCCTGATCGCCGAACGCATCGAATCCTGGGAAAACGCTTTGCCCGATTTCATCAAACTGGCGTATCTCCCAAGCCCCGGCCGCGTCCGCCTGCGTTTGACCGCGCGCGGAAAAGATAAACAGGTTCTGGATGATGAGGTGAACCGCCAGGTTGCCGCGCTCATGAAACTCATTCCCGATATCATCACCGGTTTTGACGACGGCGGATCCATCGAGCAATCCATCGGGCAATTGCTATCGGAGCGCGGACTGACCCTCTCCACGGCCGAAAGCTGCACGGGCGGCACCGTTGCGCAGATGATTTCCTCGGTCCCGGGAGCGTCGCGATATTTTAAGGGATCGGTTGTAGCGTACAATAAAGAAATCAAGACGGGTTTGTTGGGAATCGACGCGGGATTGATTGCCGAACATTCGGTGGTAAGCGCCGAAGTTGCGGGCGCGATGGCCCAATCGGTACGCAGGATTTGCGGTTCCGACTACGGCATCGGCATCACCGGGAACGCGGGCCCCTCGACCGATGACACGCACGAGGCGGTCGGGCGGGTGTACATCGCCATCGCATCGGCACAAGGCCTTATGGCCGAAGGCTTTAACTTTGGGCAACCACGCGAGAAAGTGATCGTCCGCGCCGCCAATAAAAGCCTGGAAATGCTGCGCGGTGAAATTTTGAAAAAAGGCGCATAAATTTTTTTGCCGACAGGATTTTTTTTGCTTTCTTTGCACCCTGATTTTGAATAACGAATAAAGATACAGCAATGTCAAGAGTTTGTGACCTTACGGGTAAAAGGGCGATGGTTGGAAATAACGTGTCGCACGCGATGAACAAGACCAAGCGTAAATTCGCCGTCAATTTGATCAAGAAGCGTTTTTACCTGGCCGAAGAAGACAGGTGGATTACCCTAAGGGTAGCGGCTTCGACAATCAAGACAATTAACAAGAACGGAATTGCGGCTGTCCTGAAAAAGGCGCAGCAGGATGGTTTCATCAAGTAATTCCCTGAATAATAAAAAGCAATGGCAAAGAAAGGCAACAGAATCCAGGTGATTTTAGAGTGTACCGAGCACAAAGGGACCGGCATGCCCGGAACTTCACGGTACATCACGACCAAGAACAAGAAGAACACGCCGGACAGGCTTGAGATCAAGAAATTCAACCCCGTGCTCAAAAGGGTAACCGTTCACAAAGAAATTAAATAATACGTCATGGCAAAGAAAACGGTAGCAACGTTACAAACGTCGTCAAAAAGGCTGTCAAAAGTCATTAAAATGGTGAAGTCGCCAAAGACCGGTGCCTACACTTTCGTGGAAAGCATCATGGCCCCTGAAATGGCCGACGAGTTCCTTAAAAAGAAATAATTTTTCACAAAGCGATACAAGAGCTACTTCTCACCGGAAGTAGCTTTTTTATTTTTCATATTTTTGCGGTTTTGCAGGAGCCGGGAACCTGCTGTCCGCTGTATCTTTGAACGCCGCTTAAAACCTCAAAGGTTTTCAAAACCTTTGAGGTTTGCGCCGCCCAAAGGATGTGCTGCGCCAGTTCGGTCTTTGGCCTCGGGTCGCTCCCATCAGGGCTAGGGATTTTCCCTTACCGGCGGCTTTAGAACTTTACCTGATTAAGACATGAATTTTTTCAAGAAGATATTCTCGTCGGAGAAAAAAATAAGCGAGGAAGCCAAGCAGTCCCTTGACAAAGGGCTTGAGAAAACCAAGGAAAGCTTCTTCTCCAAACTCACCAAGGCCGTTGCCGGCAAGTCCAAAGTGGACGACGATGTCCTGGACAACCTTGAGGAGGTCCTGGTTTCATCGGACGTAGGCGTTGAGACCACGCTCAAGATCATCAAGCGCATCGAGAAGCGCGTCGCCGAAGACAAATACCTCGGCACCGACGAGCTCAACAAAATCCTGCGCGAGGAGATCGCCGGCCTTTTGTCCGAGATCGATTCGGGAGACGCTTCGGAGGTTTCGATTCCCGAGGGCACGCGTCCGCACGTGATCATGGTCGTCGGCGTAAATGGCGTCGGCAAGACCACGACAATCGGCAAACTCGCCTCGCAGTTCAAAAACAAGGGTTACAAAGTTGTCCTCGGCGCCGCCGATACGTTCCGCGCCGCGGCCATCGATCAGCTCCAAATCTGGGCCGACCGAACCGGCGTGTCCATTGTGCGACAGGAAATGGGCTCCGACCCGGCATCGGTAGCGTTCGATACGCTCAAGTCGGCCGTCGCCCAAAATGCCGACGTGGTCATCATCGACACCGCCGGGCGCCTCCACAACAAGGTCAACCTGATGAACGAGCTTTCCAAAGTCAAGCGCGTCATGCAAAAAGTCCTCGACGATGCCCCGCATGAGGTGCTGCTCGTCCTCGACGGGTCAACCGGACAGAATGCTTTCGAGCAAGCCAAACAGTTTACCGCCGCCACAGAGGTGACCGCGCTCGCCGTCACCAAGCTCGACGGGACTGCCAAGGGTGGCGTCGTGATCGGAATCAGCGACCAGTTCCAGATCCCGGTAAAGTACATCGGGGTGGGCGAGGGCGTGAACGATCTTCAGGTCTTCAACAAGTACGAGTTCGTCGATTCGTTCTTTAAATGAGAAAGCCCAAAGCCAAAAGCAAGCCTGTCGGCAAAAGCTTCAAGCCGCTCTACCTTTATCTTGGAGCCGGAGTGACCGGGATGCTCAGCGGCTGGTTGATCCGGCCGTTGAATGATTCGGTCCACTCGGTGATTGTACTTCTTTGCCTGGGCGTCTGCATCTACGCGGTTTACAGGTACATCAAGTCCTGATTACTCGTACAACGCCGAAATTTTTTCCCACAATACCTCGTCAAAGTCCGACAATGCGAAGTTACTTCCATCGGCCGCATCGCCCATCCTGACCACGACCATCTTTTTTGACGGGACTACGTAAATTTTTTGGTCATTCTTGCCGAGCGCCGCATACATATCGGCAGGCGCCGTGGGAATGATCGGCCCGGAAAACGTGAATTGCGTCTGCGGAAGCATGTAGGAACTCTTGCCGTTTAGCCACCACAAATAACCGTAAGCGGGATTTAAGTCTTGGGAGGAATTGCGTGCGTCCGCCAGATAGCCGGCGTCCACGATGGTCTCGCCTTGCCATTTCCCGTTGCGTTGCATCAGCAGGCCGAAACGCGCCATGCTTCGGGCGGTGCTCCAATAGACCTGCAGCCCACCGTTGGGAATCCAGATGCCCGTCATCCCGACGCGGTCCCGAAGTTTCGCATTGAAATACGCGGTAAAATCCTGCCCGGATGCTTCGGCAACCACGTCCTGCAATTTGACATAAACGTTGTGATAGGCCCAACGCGTACCAGCGTCGGCGACATATTGGAGGTTGGAAGGCGAAACATCGTCGCCCAGGGTTTCATCCAAACCGGAATTCATCGAGAGGAGGTGCCGGATGGTAATCAAGTTTTCCTTTTCGGAAGGTGCCGAGGTCCAACCTGCTCCCAAATGCTCCGAAACCTTGTCGTTCCGGTGCAGCAATCCCTCCTGTTCGGCAATGCCGGTGATGGCCGTGGTCAGGGGCTTGCCCGCGCTGGCCCAGTACCAGGGAGACGAGGCGGTGTGCCCGTTGTAATAGTTTTCGATTGCAATCTTGCCATCGACCAGGATAATGAAAGCTTTTGTGTTCTTTTGTTCGAGATAATTGGAAAGTTCGGTGGTGGCTGCAGCGTTCCAGCCCAATTCCCCGGTGGAGATTTGTTCCCAGTCGTTACCGCCGATTGGGGGATAATATTCGGTCTGTGGTTGCCCATCCTCTTTTGAAGACGTGCTGCACGAAAGAACGAGGACGAGTGACAGAAGGGTGATCGGGAAATTCATCGGGCTGGTTTTTGAAGATAAAGATGGCAATTTCCTTCGAGAGTTTAATAAACCGATTTTGGTATCGGTATTTCGGTAAATTTGCAGCATGCGAAACGTGCTCTTTTTTCTGGCCCTGGTGATTTGGGGTTGCGGCGCTCCGGTCAAGGACGAAAGCCTTAAAAGCCTCAATGGGCTTTGGGAGATCGAGAAGGTCACCTTAGCCGACGGGACCACCAAAGACTACAAGATCAGCGAGATCGTGGATCGATTTGAATTTGAAAATGGCCGGGGTACGCGTACAAAGGTCCGGGTGAGTTTTGGCGGCGAATATCCTGCGGCCTCGCAACCCGATTCGGTGTTTGTAGTCCGGCAGGATGACCAGGTTTTCATCGATCACAAGGCCCAGCACATCAAGTGGCGCGAAGAGGTGTTGGCGCTGGATTCCCTGCAGCTTGTCCTTCGCAATCCCCAGGGCATCGAGTACAGGTATAAAAAACATGTTCCTATGAACCTCAAACCATGAAGCGCAAAAATTTCGAATCGGCGGTGGGCGATGTGATTCGGGAGATCATCGATGCCAACAAGCTCGGTCCGGGGATCGACCAGGTTGCCGTGCGCGATGCCTGGAAAGCGGTCATGGGCAACGGGGTGAACAGTTATACCCGAAGCGTCATGCTCAGGGATTCTACCCTGTACGTGGAACTGACATCGGCCGTTTTGCGCGAGGAACTCCAATACGGCCGTGAAAAGATCATCAGGTTGATCAATGACGAGGTGGGCCGGGAGGTTCTTACCGAAGTTGTCCTGAGATAACCGCGGTGCCGCGTGAGCGATGGAGGCAGCATCCTTTTGCGACCGAGCAAAAGATAACGCCGAGAGCGCGACGGCGCCGGGTTTAAAGCTGGTTGTTAAAACCATGTCCAGCGCCGGCACGCCCAAAATATGATAAAAAAAAGGCCGCCAACCGGCAGCCCTGATTTCAGTTTCAATTTCTTAGAACATTTCGCGTCCGGCAAAGTGGAAAGCGCCTTCGATGGCCGCATTCTCATCGCTGTCCGATCCATGGACGGCATTCTCGCCGATGGATTTCGCGTATTTTTTGCGGATGGTCCCTTCAGCCGCATCGGCCGGGTTGGTGGCGCCGATCAAAGTGCGGAACGCTTCCACCGCATTTTCTTTTTCAAGGATCGCAGCGACAATTGGGCCGCGGGACATGAATTCCACAAGTTCGCCGTAGAAAGGGCGGGCGCTGTGGACTTCGTAGAATTTCTGCGCGTCCGCAACGGTCATTTGGGTCAGTTTCATCGAGACGATCTTGAAACCTGCCTCGGTAATCATATTCAGGATTCCTCCGATGTGGCCTGCTTCCACGGCATCGGGCTTGATCATGGTAAAAGTTCTGTTGGTAGCCATTTGATTTTTTTAAATTTCGTGCAAAAGTAAGGCATTCAGGCTGATTGATAATCATCCCGGCCGATATTTTTGTCAGGTGACCATGATGCGAAAACCGGGATTGAGCGGATCGAGCTCTTCCATCAGCCTCGTGATCAGGCCGTCGCCCAAGTCAAGGTAAAATTGCGCAAAATTTGCCTGCCGCTCCTGCAGGCCGCCACCCGGAAACAGTTCGCGTTTTAATGCCATGGCCCGCCCGACGATTTCGGCCAGGTTCTTCTTTTCGGCCCTGAGAAGCCGCTTTTCAAGATTGGCAAGCCCCTTTAATTGTCGGGCCTGCTGTGCCCGGATGGCGCCCAGGTAGGACGGATGAGTCTGTTTGGAAACTTCCAAAAGGCGGCCAAATTGATTTTCGAGCGCCGACCGGAGATCGGAGAAATCGAGTTGGATCTTGGAATGCCTGCGCGTGACAATGGCCTGGAAATCGGTATCGGGAAGAAACAGTTCGCTCCATTCAAGATTGAGCGCCCGGCGACGCCGATCCTGCTTTTCACTGGCCATCAGCACCGAATCCCGAACCATCAGGATGGGAAAATCGATCTTGGCGATGTCAAACATTTTTTTGAGTTGCAGCCAGTAGGCAATTTCGCCGCCGCCGCCGATATAGCAGAGGTTTGGGAGGATCACCTCCTGGTAGAGCGGGCGCAGGATGACATTGGGGCTGAACCGCTCGGGGTGCCCGCTGAGTTCGTTCATCATGGCCTCGTGGGTGAAGCGGATGTCGCTATCGACAACCGAAAAGCCATTTTGATCCCGCACGATACGGTTGCGAAGCCCGTCCATCATGTAAAACAGGTTGATTTGGCGCGCGTGGACCTGGGCGGGATAGGCGAGCGCCTCATTGGTCCGGGTTACGGCATCGAATGAAAAGCCCGTTTCGAGTTCCCGGGAAACCAGGGGTGAAAAGATCCTTTTGAGATCAGGGTCATCGCCGTCGACGATCACTAACCCGTAATGGCCAAAGAGCTCATTGGCAAGGAATCGGGTCGCATCGGTTAAATTGTCATGATTCAGATAGGCGTCGGCAAAAAGGCGATGCAAATCATCGGCACGGGAACCCGGTCCCAGTTCATCAGCAAATTTCTTACAGACTTCATCGAGGCCCTTCGTGTCAAACCGTCCCACCGGCCCGCCCGTCAAATGTTCCCAATCAAACTTCTTATTGCGGAACCGAAACGATGCGATTTCCTCGAAATCGTGATCCTCGCTGGCCATCCAGTAAACGGGTACAAAATAATTATCCGGGAATTTATCGGCGAGTTGCCGCGCGAGCTTGATGGTATCGATAATTTTCACCAGGAAATAGAGCGGGCCCGTGAACAAATTGAGCTGATGCCCCGTGGTGACCGTATAGGTATTCGAGTTTTCCAGGGCCGTGATGTTGGCGATGGTGTCCAGCGATGGCGAAAGATGCGCATATTGCCTGCGCAGCGCCGCCGACAGGATCAAGCGATTTCCAAGAGGGAATTGCTTCTTCGCAATCTGTTTCCCGAAATTTTCGAGGTTGGGAAAATGGCCGTAAAATGGTTTGAGCTCTTTCTTTTGCGCGAGATAATCGAGAATGATGGGAGTAAAGTAGCCGGTTTCGCCAAAAGGGATTTCATTGCTTCGCATATCGCGGGGATTGGTTGTAAATTTAACGAAAATCATCCATAACCCGCCATGCCGAATCTTGTTGCCGATGCGCTACTTTTGCAAAAAGCCCGGCATGAACGTTTTACTGGCAACACCTCCCTTTACGCAGCTCAATACGCCCTATCCGGCCACGGCTTACCTCAAGGGGTTTTTAAACCTTAAAGGCATCGAATCCTTTCAGGTGGACCTCGGGCTGGAAGTAATTTTAAAACTGTTCAGTGCCGGCGGGTTGCGGCGGATGTTTGAGGCTTATGACGGCCGGCCGCTTTCGGAAAACGCATCGCGGATCCAAAGCCTTGCCCGCGAGTACATCCTGACAATTGATGCGGTCACGACGTTCTTGCAGGGAAAAAACCCGACACTCGCGCTCCAGATTTGCCAGGGCGGTTACCTTCCGCAAGCATCGCGGTTCGATTCGGCGGGGGATCTGGAACAGGCCTTCGGGACCATGGGCGACAGCGATCGCGCCAAGCACCTCGCGACGTTGTTTCTCGAGGACCTTGCCGATTTTATCGTGGAAGCCGTCGATCCGCACTTCGGGTTCAGCCGTTATGCCGAAAGGCTGGGCAGGTCCGCGCACTCTTTTGATGAGATCCAGGCCGCCTTGCAGGCCCCGCCGACGTTGATCGATTCCCTGCTTTACGAAAGGCTGGCCGTTCACTTTTCCCAACATCGTTTTGACCTCGTGCTTGTGTCGGTCCCTTTTCCAGGCAATTTGTATTCGGCATTCAGGATGGCCGGATGGATCCGTAAAAATTACCCCGATGCGAAACTGGCCATGGGAGGCGGATTTCCCAATACCGAACTCCGTTCCCTGTCGGATCCGCGGGTTTTTCCCTATTTCGACTTCATTACGCTCGACGATGGCGAGGCTCCCGTAGAGAACCTGATCGAACACCTTGAGGGCGGGCGAACGCTGGACAATCTCAAGCGGACCTTTGCCCTTATCAATGGTAAAGTGGCCTATTGCAACGGGTCCAAGCAGCCGGATTACCGGATGGCCGAGGTCGGAACTCCCGATTATGGAGGGCTTTGGCTGGATCGATATCTTTCGGTGATCGAGGTGGCCAACCCGATGCACAGGCTTTGGAGCGACGGCCGTTGGAACAAGCTTACCATGGCGCACGGCTGTTATTGGGGGAAGTGTACCTTTTGCGATATTTCCCTGGATTACATCAGGGTTTATGAGCCGGTGGCGGCCAAACTCCTATGCGACCGCATGTCGGAACTCATCTCCTCCACGGGGCAAAACGGTTTTCATTTCGTGGACGAAGCCGCTCCGCCGGCGCTGATGCGCGAACTTGCACTCGAGATTTTGCGCCGCGGCATGCAGGTCACCTGGTGGGCCAATATCCGGTTCGAAAAGAGTTTTACGGCGGATCTCTGCCGGCTGTTGCGCGCCGCGGGATGTATTGCGGTCTCCGGCGGGCTTGAGGTTGCCTCCGACAGGTTGCTTTCCCTGATCGACAAGGGCGTAACGGTGGCGCAGGTGGCGCGGGTCACCGATGCTTTTACCAGGTCCGGGATCATGGTCCACGCGTACCTGATGTACGGTTATCCGACGCAAACCGTTCAGGAGACTGTGGATAGCCTTGAAATGGTGCGGCAAATGTTTGAAACGGGCGTGCTCCAGTCGGGGTTTTGGCACCAGTTCGCGATGACGGCGCACTCCCCGGTCGGGCTTGAACCCGAACGCTTTGGGGTTGAACCTGTTTTTGTAGATGTGAGCTTTGCCCTTAATGACGTCGAGTTTCGGGACAAGACGGGAATCGACCATTCACAATTCAGTTACGGGCTTAAAAAGTCGCTCTACAATTACATGCACGGCATCGGTACCGATTTTCCCCTGCAGGAATGGTTCGATTTCAAGATACCGAAAACTACCGTGCCGCGCGGGTTCATTCGGGATATCCTGGAGGCGCCCGCCAGCCTGACGGTAAAGCCAAATGCAAAAGTGGTTTACATCGGCGGAGCTCCACGTAGCGAGTATTTTGTCCGCAATAAAAAGGGCCGCAATTTTGAAATAGGGCGAATCACCCTGCACACCAGGATTGGAATGGCATCGGTGGAATTTCCCGCCGGCCAGGCGCGATTCCTGGAGTCGCTCCTGGAATCGCTCCGGGACCATAAAACAATCGCACTGGGGGAAATTGCGAAGCGTTATGAATCGGAAATGGAAAATTTTGAACTGTTCTGGTTTTCAAGGCCGATGGGCAAAATTCGGGAAGCGGGATTGCTTGTGCTTTAGGGCATCGTGAGCCTGAACCCGATCCCGTGCAGGTTGTCGATCGAAATCCCGTTCTGGCCTGCCAATAATTTCCGGAGCCTCGAAATGAAAACGTCGAGGCTTCGGCCCATGAAATAATCATCGTCTCCCCAAATGGCCCGCAGGATGTCTTCGCGCCGCAGCACCTGGTTGCGGTTTTCGAGGAAATATTTAAGGAGTTCCGACTCGCGTTGAGTGAGTGTTGTCGCCTGGCCGTTTTTTGAAACGGTGTAGTTCATCGGGTCAAAGAGCAGGTCCCCCACAGGCACGGTGCCATCGATTTCCGGCTTTTTCATGGATCTTTTGAGGAAGACCTCGATCTTGAGGACCAGTTCTTCAATGCTGAAGGGCTTCACCAGATAATCATCGCCGCCTAGCCTGAGCCCCTTTATCCGGTCCTCCTTGAGCGTCTTGGCCGACAAAAAGATGATGGGGATTTCCCGGTTGGTTGCCCTGATTTTTTCGGCAACCTCGAACCCGTCGGCACCGGGCATCATGATATCCAGGATGCAGATGTCGAATTCCTGTGCGGAAAAAGCCTCCAGGCACGACATGCCATCGGCGCAATGCGTGACCTCAAAACCGCTTTGCTGCAGGTTGTCGGATGTCAGGAACGCCAGCGTCTCGTCATCCTCGGCATAAAGAATCCTTCCCTTGCTCATGAAATTTTGATTGAAATCGCAAAACCACCCTCGGTATTCGCGGCCGTAATGTCCCAGCCATGCAATTTGCAGATTTTCCGCACATAATACAAACCCAGACCAAAGCCCGTCGCCGTGCCGTTTTGGGGGATGCGGTAAAATTTGTCAAAAATGTACGACAGCCGGTTTTGAGGAACTCCGGGGCCGTTGTCCGCGAAAATCAATGTCCTGCGGCCTTTTGCCTCCTCCAGCGAAATGGTGATCGTGGGTTCGGGAAGGCCGTATTTGATGGAATTGTCGATGAGGTTGTAGGCAAGGTTGGAAAAGTGGAAGCGGTCGGCGAAGATCATCCCGTTCTCGGGAATGGTTATGTCGATGATAGCTTTAGGGTGCTTGATCAATATGGTGTCGGCGGCCTCGCGGATCACGGGGAGGATCTCGAAATCAGTCTTTTCGAGTTCCATCGGGCTTGAATCACTGCGGGCGATGTTGAGGATTTTTTCGATATGGCTGTTGAGTTTTCCGCTTTGGGCGATGATGATTTCGGCATAACGGCGCAATTTGTCGTCGTGGGAAATCATTTTATGGCCCGAGAGGTATTGCGAGGCGATCAGGATCGACGATAGCGGCGTCTTGAATTCGTGCGTCATGTTGTTGATGAAGTCGCGCTGCAGTTCGGAATATTTTCGCTGCTGGACGATCGTGACAATGGAATAGACATAGACGACAAGGATCACGATCAGTGCAAAACTCAAAAAGAACCAGAATTTGAGCGATCCGAGCAGGTGGGTGGACTCATTGGGGAAGCGGATGGCAAAATAATACACCAGGTTCTTGTGCTTTGGGAAATAGATCGACCGCGCCTTGCGCTTCATGTCATCTGCCGAAATATAGTTGCCGTAAACCATTTCATCGCTCTGGCAATCGTACATGGCGTATTCGAAATCGGTGTTGAGGTTGATCTTCTCAAATTCGGTACGCAGATAATATTCCAGTATTTCAGGTTCGAAATCGTTATTGACATTGACGATGTAATAATCGTTCGACACTTTCTGCACCGGATTTTCAGAGGGAAGATCGTGGTTGGTCCCTTCGTAAAGTTTTTTCGCGACCTCAAGCAGAGCAATATGCGCCTTTTGCGTAAATTTCTTTTCCTCAAGACCGTAGGCCTGACGGGTCCATAGCAGTTGCGCGATCAGGATGCCGACAATGGCGACAAGACCGAGAATGAGGCTGATGTTGAGTTTGGTGTGTTTCACGCCGCAATTTACCGGATTATATGAGTGTGGCAGGATAGGATTTAACCGCTTAACAACCCGTTAACAATCATTTGTAACCGATTAACAACCCTTATCCGGATAACCCCTACCTTTGATTTCGAAATTAAAATTTAAATCCTAAAAATATGAAAGCGATCAAATTGTCATTGTTTGCCCTTGCCCTTGGACTGATGTCCTTTACCGCGCCTGTCAATCACACCGAACCGGTGGTTAAAACCCGTGCTGCCGGCAGCATCACGTGGAAAGCGGAGACCATCGAGGTTGGCGAAATTCCTCAGGGAAAGCCCAAAACCATCGAGTTTGAGTTCAAGAATACCGGCAAGACCGATGTTTTGATCACTACCGTTAAGCCGGCCTGTGGATGCACCGCCGCCGATTACACCAAGACCCCTATCAAACCGGGTGAAACTGCTAAAGTTGCCGCCATCTACAACGCGGCCGCAAAAGGTGCGTTCAGCAAAACCCTGACCGTGACCACCACTGCGGACGCGACTCCAAAAGTCCTGACTTTCAAAGGAACCGTATTGTAATTTAGTTGATTGGTTAAGGAAAAAGGGCAGCCCGTTCGGACTGCCCTTTTTTTATTGATGAGCCTGGTCGTGCTCTCCTGCGAGGATTTCGACAAAAGCGGGCTCCCCATACAGATCGAATTCGGTGGCATCGGTGATGCGGATCATGGCAAACTCTCCCGACTTCAAATAGTGTTTCGTGGCGTCGATCAGAACCTCGTTGTCGACATCGGGACTGTCAAATTCGGTCCGGCCCACGAAGTGGTTGCCTTCTTTGCGGTCGATTACGCATCGGAAAACTTTCCCGATCTTTTCCTGGTTCAGTTCCCATGAAATCTGCGACTGGATTTCCATGATTTCGTTGGCCCGTTGCTGTTTGACATCTGCCGGGACATCATCCTCCAACAAATACGCGTGTGTATTTTCCTCATGCGAATAGGCAAAGCAGCCCAATCTTTCGAAACGCATCTCCTGAACCCAGTTTTTCAGAATCTGGAAATCCTCTTCGGTTTCGCCCGGATAACCTACAATCAGCGTCGTCCTGATGGCCATTCCCGGGACGGCCTCGCGGAATTCCCGCAAAAGCCTCGTGGTCTTTTCGTAGGTGGTCCCGCGTCGCATCGATTTGAGGATATTGTCCGAAATGTGTTGCAAGGGAATGTCGATGTAGTTGCAGATCTTCGGCTCCCGGCGCATCAGATCCAAAACATCCATGGGAAAACCTGCGGGAAAAGCATAGTGAAGGCGGATCCACTCAATCCCGTCAATCTTGCAAAGGGCAGCAAGGAGTTCGGCGAGATTGCGCTTTTTGTACAGGTCCAGCCCATAGTAGGTGAGGTCTTGCGCAATCAGGATAAGTTCCTTGACACCGTCCTTTGCGAGCGTTGTGGCTTCGGCTACCAGTTTTTCTATCGGTTGGGAAATGTGTTTGCCGCGCATCAGCGGAATCGCGCAGAAACTGCAGGGGCGGTCGCAACCCTCGGCAATCTTGAGGTATGCGTAATTCTTGGGGGTCGTCGTCAGCCTTTCGCCCAGCAATTCGTGCTTGTAATCGGCGCCGAGTGCCTTTAGAAGCAAGGGGAGTTCGGTGGTACCGAAAAATTGGTCCACATTGGGTATTTCCTTTTCCAGGTCCGGCCTGTAGCGTTCCGAAAGGCAACCCGTGACGAAAACCTTGTCCACCAGCCCGCGATCTTTCTTGTCGGCGTATTCCAAAATGGTGTTGACCGATTCGGCCTTTGCATTGTCGATAAAGCCGCAGGTATTGATTACGATAATATTTCCTTCTTCATGCGCGGGTGCTTCGTGCGCAACCTCCTTGCCATTGGCGCGCAGTTGGCCCATCAGTACTTCGCTGTCATACACATTCTTGGAACAGCCAAGGGTAATGACATTTATCTTGTTTTTCTTTAACGATCTGGTCCTCATGAGATAAGCCGAATTTCGGTCGGGAGCGCAAAATTACTCTTTTTTGCCGGGTACCCACCGCAGCGGGTCAATTTTAAGAAAAAGAAAAAGCCACAATCGTGGCTTAATCATTTACAAACGGTATTAAACGTTTAAAATCCGAATACAGCGCTTATTGTGACGTTATTTTGTACGGTATTGATCAGGGCAGGATCGACAAGGCCTTGTGAAAAGAACGCTTGCCGCGAATCGCGCCTGGAGTGGGAGTAGGCGAGGTCGATGCGGTTGTTGTCAAAACTATAACCCAGTCCGGCTGAGAATCCGTTGAGGTCGCCTATGGTCGTGCCATCCTTGTACGGGCTTTGTTCAAATCGGTAACCTCCGCGGAGGCTCCACTGTTTGATGCGGTATTCGCCACCCATCCGGATTTCGGATGAAGCGTCGAGCAAATTGGACATGGTGGCATTTGTACCGGTAAAATCATTTTCCGGCCTGAACCGGGTATTGCCGTAGTCCTTCAAAGAATAGTCGATACTGATAAGGCCCTTCTGCCCGAAAATATAGGCCATGCTGCCGGTCCATTTTCCGGGTGTCTGGAGTTTATAGGGGGCGTAAACCACGGTGACGGCAGGGTCGACAATGACGGTGGAAGGTTGTTCCGCCGTTACGGAGGTAAGGCTTTGTGAAAGTTCGTCGGTCAGGCGATACCAGGTGGGTGATTCGTAGGCTAGACCCGCGCGGAATTCTTCGGTAACCTTGAAAATCGTCCCGAGGTTAAAAGAGAAGCCATGACCGGCCGTGTATAGGTCGTTATTGAAGCGAAGGCGTTGAAGCCCTTCCTCCGGACTGTTCTGATTGCGCTCATAAAAGCTCGTGGAGACCCGGTAATCCGTGAAATGGGAATTGAGATTAAGTCCGACAAAAAGCCTGTCCCTGTACTGCGCCGCCACGTTAAAGGTAAGCTTGCCATTGAAACCGGTTGATACCAATGCGTTTTCCTGATAGTAGTCGCCGCCGGCGGGGACATTGGTTTCATACAACGTATTTGTGGGGTCATCCGATACGGGATTGATCACGTAGCCCTGATATCCCAGATACGCCTGTGCTGCGCCAAAACCAAGTTCCTCAAAATATGCGTTTTCGAGCGTGGATAACGTCACATCGGCTCCGTTTGCGTAGGACAGGAAGTAACTGTCGATGGAATGTGTTGGATTCGTACCGGCCGAGAAGAGCGAATTCTCGAAATTGTTCATGTTCTCGTAATTCAGGGCCAGGGCCACTTTTTTCCAACCGCTGGCCTCATCTTCATTGTCGTAAACAAAAACGCCACCGGCCTGGTTGATGTCGAAACTAAAATTATTTTCATCCCTGCGGGTTCCAAAATAGTCAGAGCGGTTGCCGGTATTGAGGAGGCTCAGGGAAAGTCCGATTTGGTTCGCGGCAAAAACAGCTGATCCTGCCGGATTAACATTCAGGGCAGAAAAATCACCTCCGAGCGCGCCGAAAGCGCCTCCCATGGCCCGAAAGCGCGCAGTACCCGTTAAATTGTCCTGCGCATACCGCATGGCATCCGAAATTTCCTGCGCACCGGCAGAACCTGCGGCCAGCATGGCCACAAGAATATAGCTAAACTTTCTTTTCATTTTTTATTAATTAGGTAAAACCCGCAATAGTGGGCCGTCCGATTTATCGGCGTCCGCCTCCCGAAGACCTGCCGCCACCGCCAAAGCCTCCGGAACTCCTGCCGCCGCCTGAAGGGGCAGGGCTTGAATAATCCCGGGTTGGAGCGGATTGTGTCCGTACGCCGCCTGAACGAGGTTGTGAATACGTTGGATTTGAGGTCCGGGGTGACCCCATGTCGTTGCGGGTGCTGCGCGGAGCCTGCGTGCGGGTTCCGTTAAAACCGGAATTTCGCGTACCCGTATTGTATTGGGTATAGGTTCGGGTTCCGGAACTCTGCCGGATCCCCGAATTGCGGATTGAGGAGTTATATGAGCTGCCGCGGCGTCCGGGATGATAGACGTAATGGTTGCCATAGTATGGAGTATAATAACCACTATACCAATTGTTCCAGCCCCAGCCGTAATAGGGCGAAGCCCAGCCCCATCCCCATGAAGGGCCGTACCAGTTCCCCCAACCAATGCTCCAATACGGGCCGCCGTACCAGGCATTCCAGCCCCATCCGGGCCCGTACCAATTGTTCCAATAACTCCAATTGTTCCAGTATCCCCAGTTGTTTCCGTAAATATTTACCGTAACGTTGTCCGCTTCTGAACCCCAACCTCCATAGCCGGTTCGCGGGCGCTCTGTTTCGCGTGCGGTAGTATCGTATGCAGCCGAGTAATCGTCAACATTGGTGAAAATTTCGGTTTCACGTTTTAGCGTCCCGAAATACTCCTTATAGGGATTGTCCGAACTGCCGGCCTCAACGGTTTGCTTTTGCCCACCGGACCCGGAATAAATACCGTCCTGATCGTAGTACGAGCTATTGCGGTACGAAGAGCATGAGACAGCCGCAAATGCCGCTAATCCAAGCAGTAAATGCCCGGATTGCCTCAGTGAACAAATAGTTTTCATATCATAGCTTTTTTATTGTTGAACATTACAAAATTAAGTAGTTTTGTCGATCGATTCTGTTAAGGAATTTTACAATTTTTGTGCCAAATAATTCAATATGAGCAAGAACCTGACCTCAAGAGAGGAGGACTATTCCAAGTGGTATAACGAACTGGTCGTTAAGGCCGACCTGGCCGAAAATTCGGGCGTCCGGGGCTGTATGGTCATCAAGCCGTACGGATATGCCATTTGGGAAAAAATGCAGCGCGAACTGGACAGGATGTTCAAGGAGACCGGACATGAGAACGCTTACTTTCCGCTTTTCGTGCCCAAGAGCATGTTCGAGGCCGAAGAAAAAAATGCCGAAGGTTTTGCCAAGGAGTGCGCGATCGTAACGCATTACAGGCTCAAGAACGATCCCGATAACGCAGGTAAACTGATGGTCGACCCAAATGCCAGATTGGAGGAGGAACTCATCGTCCGACCGACCAGCGAGGCCATCATCTGGAGCACATACAAGAATTGGGTACAAAGCTACCGCGACCTGCCCTTGCTCATCAATCAATGGGCTAATGTCGTCCGGTGGGAGATGCGTACCCGGCTGTTTTTGCGCACTGCCGAATTCCTTTGGCAGGAGGGCCACACGGCGCACGCCACAAGGGAAGAGGCCATAGAAGAATCTGAAAAGATGATGCACGTCTACGCCGACTTTGCCGAAAATTTCATGGCCATCCCCGTGATCAAGGGCATCAAGTCGGCCAACGAACGCTTTGCAGGCGCGGAGGAAACCTATTGCATCGAAGCGCTGATGCAGGACGGGAAGGCCCTTCAGGCGGGCACTTCGCATTTCCTGGGGCAAAATTTCGCCAAGGCTTTCGACGTGAAATTTGCCAATAAGGAAGGCCGGCAGGAATACGTTTGGGGAACCTCCTGGGGCGTATCGACAAGGCTGATGGGGGCGCTAGTAATGACACATTCGGACGACAAGGGACTTGTGCTTCCGCCAAATCTCGCACCGATCCAGGTGGTGATTGTTCCCATCCACAAGACGCAGGAACAACTGGAGAGCATCGGCGAGGCAGCGAACAAACTGGCTTCGGAACTTCGAAAGTTGAACATTTCCGTGAAGTTTGACAACCGGACAACAATGACGCCCGGGTTCAAGTTCAACGAATACGAACTCAAAGGCGTACCGGTGCGCATCGCCATCGGGCCCAAGGATATGGAGAACGGCACGCTGGAGATCGCACGCCGCGACCTCATGTCCAAAGAAAATATCGCACAGGAAGGCGCCTCCGCGCATATTCAAAAAATTCTGGCTGAGATCCAAAGAGGATTGTTTGAGCGTGCGCTTGCTTTCCGCGAATCGCATATCACGGAAGTTGACAACTTCGAGGAATTCAAAAGTGTCCTCGACGATAAGGCCGGGTTCGTGTCGGCGCATTGGGATGGCACTCCGGAGACCGAAGAGAAAATCAAGGAACTCACCAAGGCGACGATCAGGTGCATTCCGCTGGATCGGAAGGAAGAGGCCGGAAAATGCGTCCTGACGGGCAATCCGTCCAAAGGGCGCGTGCTCTTTGCGAGGGCCTATTAGAAATTTGGAAAAAAAAGATTCGCCCTATTGTACGGATAAAAAATAGTTGTATTTTTGCATCCGCATTTAAGCACCAAGGCCCGTTCGTCTATCGGTTAGGACGCCAGGTTTTCATCCTGGTAAGGGGGGTTCGATTCCCCCACGGGCTACAAAAGATTTGGTAAGAACCACTTTGGGAACGGTCCGTTCGTCTAGGGGTTAGGACGCCAGGTTTTCATCCTGGTAACAGGGGTTCGATTCCCCTACGGACTACATTATTTACAAGAAAAAAGAATTTTTAAATGGCAAATCATAAGTCAGCACTTAAGAGGATCAGAAGCAACGAAAAGAAGAGAGTACTGAACAGGTACCAGCACAAGACTACGCGTAATGCCATCAAGGCGCTGCGCACGTCTACTGAGAAAGCTGATGCCACTGCCAAGCTTTCTGCCGTGATCTCCATGATCGACAAACTTGCGAAACGCAACATCATCCATAACAACAAGGCGTCCAACCTGAAGTCAAAACTGACCAGGCACGTAGCCAAGATGTAATATCGGATTTCAGATATCAAAAAGCTTCCTTAGGGGAGCTTTTTTTTTTGCGCGATACCCAAAGCTATTTTGAGAAGGCCGCCTTGAGTTTTTCAAGCATCTCTACCGTGATGGGCTTGGACATAAAATCGATTACCATAGGATAGGTGCGCGATTTTTGGACATCTCGGGGATCGATGGTCGACGAAAGGACAATGACCTTCGTCTCGGTAAAAAAGCGTGCGTAGGTCGACGAGAAGTTATCGAGAAATTCCCAACCGCCCATGACGGGCATATTCAGGTCTAAAAGGATCAGTTCGGGAAAATCCTTGGCCTCGTGCATGATCAGGTTGTCAAAGTAATGCAGTGCCTCCTCGCCGTTGTTGGCAAAATCCGTATGCTTGGCAAATGTCGCCTTTGCGATTACCTTTCGGCACAGCATCATGGTGATCGCATCGTCGTCAATGCACAAAATCCGGTTCAGCATCTTATCGGCTTTTAAAAGTTAGGGTAAATGTGGTTCCTTTGTTGACCTCGCTTTGGACCGAGATGGTTCCGCCCATGCTCTCGACCTGCGATTTGACCAGGTAAAGGCCGAGGCCCTTGCTGTCCGGGTAATTGTGGAACCGCTGGTACAGCCCGAATATCTTGTCGGCGTTGCGCGTCAGGTCGATTCCGATGCCGTTGTCCCTGAAGATCAGCGTCACGTTGTTGCCCACTTCCCTGGACGAAATCTGGATTTTGAGCTTGCGGTTGGTCGCGCGGTATTTGATCGCGTTGGTCAGCAGGTTCAAAAGGATGCTTTCAAGATAAGCCTTGTTGATGTTGAGGATCGATACTTTTTCCAGCTCGATCTTGATGATCGGTTTGTGCAGGCTGATCAAAAAGCTGAGCTGATGGAACACGTTTTCAAACACGTCCTTGATCAATACCTCCTCTTTTTGGATCGAAGGGTTGTCCTTGATGATGATCACCTTGACAAGGTCGTTGATGGTCTCGTTGAGCAGGTGCGTCGATTTTGAAAAACCGTCCAAAATCTCCCGAAGCTCCTCGTTTTCCACGGGAATGTCCTCCATCAGGTTCAGGAGCCCCGTCAGGTTGGAAAGCGGCGCGCGGAAATTGTGCGAGGTGATATAAGAGAATTGTTTCAGGTCCTTGTTGTTCTGGGTGAGCTCGCGGATGAGCTGCTCCTTTTCCTTTTCCTGCCTTTTTTCTTCGGATATATCGCGCTGTATGGAGATCCAGTGTGAGTGTTCGCCTTCCTTGTTGGTGATCGGGATCATTGAAAAATTGACCCAGTATTCCTCTCCAGACTTGCGGAAATTCAGCGTCTCGAACTTGTATTCCTTCTTGTTCTTGAGCGCTTCGGACAATTTCGTGATCTCGTTGATGATGGACTTTTTGCCCATGAAGACCGCCGGCGATTTCCCGATGACCTCCGACGCCTTGTAGCCCGTCATCTGCGTGAACGCCGGGTTGACGAACACGATTTTGGGAATGCCGTTTGATTTTCCGGCCTCGGTGATCACGACCGAATCCTTGGTTTGGGTCACCACCGTTTCCAAAAGCTTGAGGCGTTGTTCCTCTTCCTTTTGCTTGGTGACGTCCTGCATGGCGCTGATCATCCTGATGGGTTTGCCGTTGCCGTCGCGGACAAGGAATCCCCTGTCGAAAACGTATTTATAAGTGCCGTCGGCGCAGGCGAACCGGTATTCATCCTGCCATTTCTCCACTTTTTCCTCCAAGAAGTTGTACAGCTTGACCGATACGCGTATCGAATCTTCCGGATGCACGCGGTCAAACCACCATTTGGAAGTTTTGCCCACCTGTTCCTTCTTATATCCGAAAACGCCCTGGATGCCCTTGTTCCAAAGGAAATCGTCCTCCTGGATCTTCCAGTCCCAGATGGTATCGCTCGTCGCCTTGGCCACGATGTCGTAGCGCTCCTTGGCCCTTTCGGTTTCCTCGACGGCGTCCCGGTTTTCGATCAGTACGCCGATCAGGCTTGTGACCCGTTCGATCAAATTGATTTCCTCGGTTTTGGGAACACGGACCGTTTTGTAATAGGTCGCGAAGCAAGCGATGACCTTCCCGGACCGCTTCTTGACCGGTACGGCCCATCCGGCCTTATAACCGTAAGGGCGGACCACGTCGCGGTGGGTTTCCCAAAGACGGTCGTTCTCAATGTCGCTTACAAAGACGCTCTTCCCGCGCTGCATCGCGGCCCCGCAGGACCCCGAATCAGGGTTTACGGGAGTGCCGTTCATGAGTGAAACGAGTTCCGGTTCGAGCGATTTGCCGGCCAGGTGCTGCATTTTCTGGTCATCGGTCAGCGCGACGATGATACAGGTTGAACCCGGAATCAGCTGCTCGATGTTTTCCGTCAGTTTATTGATGACGAACTCAAAGGAAATCTTGGGGTTTGCGTTGAGCTCGTAAATTTCCTTTTCAAAGGCGAGGATGGTTTCCTGGAATTTGCGCGTCGAAATGTCCTGCATTGCCCCGATCTTTCGCTCCGGCTTCCCGTTGTTCCAGATGATGTTGAACCTGTCCAGGATGTCGGCGTAGGTTCCGTCGCTTCGCAGAAAACGGTATTCCATCTCAAAATGCGTTTTCCGGGGATCGGCCACGGTGGCATTCAGTTCCTGGTAAACGCGGTCGCGTTCATCGGGATGGATGCAGGATTTGAAAAATTCGACATCAGTCGTATGGTTCTCGAATACATACCCGAACAGGGCGTGGTAATTGGAACCCGAAATGTAAATCTTTTGCGATTGAAAGTCCAGGTCGTATATCGCATCGCTGGTCGCCCGCGCAATTGCCTCGAACCGCTCATTGGTTTCCCGGATCTGCCTTTCGTTTTCAACCCGGGCCGTCACGTCGCGCGAGTTGATCACAAGACCTTGCACGGCTTCGTCCGCCAGGGCATTGGTCGCGATGCACTCGATCCAAAGGTAACGTCCCGACGCATTCCGCATCCTGATCTGGGACGAGAAAATCCTCTTTTTGATAAGCAGGTCGCGGTATAGTTGCCGACAGCGTTCAAGGTCCTCCGGATGGATGAATTCGGCAATGTTGCGGCCGGTAACGGTCTCCGCAGAAAATCCGAGAATCGCGTCGTGGTTGGGGCTGGCGTACTTGATGGTGCCTTCCGGCGTTAGGATCGTGATCAGGTCACCGCCTTCCTGGATCAGGGATTTGAATCGTTTTTCACTTGCTTTCAGGGCTCGTTCGGCCATCAGGCGATGCGTGATGTCGATGCTCAGGACCAGCCTGGCCTTGTGCCCCTCGATTTCGATATCGTTGCTCTCGATCTGGACATCAATGATTTCCCCGTTCTTTTTTTTGTGCCGGAAATAGCCCGTCCGGTACTCGCGTTTCTGCCGGACTTCCAGCAGGGCGGCGTGGAATTCGGCGATGTCCTCCTCGGGCCGAATGTCCACGATGGTACGCCCCAGGAACTCGTTTCGCGAATAGCCGTAATGCCGGATGGCGGCATCGTTCACATCCAGTATCCGCAGCGAATCGGTATCGTAGATCCACATCGGCAAGGGGCTGAGCTGGAACAGGTTGCGGTATTTCTCCTCGGACTCGCGAAGGCGCATGTTGTTTTTCTGCCTTTCGATGGAGTAGGTGATGCTCTTGTAAAGTTGTGCGGCGCCCAGTTCTTCCTTGAGCAGGTAATCCGAAACGCCGAATGAAAAGCTTTTGTGCTGGAATTCCTGGTTGGCAAACGCCGTGAGCACCACCAGGGGAACCTGCGGCGAAAGTTCATGGATGCTGCTGATGAGTTCCGTTCCGCTGACGTCGGGCAGTGTCAGGTCAAGCAGGATGACGTCAATCTGCTGATTATCTAAAATCTTTTTGGCCGCCTCCTCAAAACTGCGCGCGTGCAGGATCACCGGCCGAATGAAACTCTCCTGCAGGAAATCTGAAATAAGCACAAAATCGCCGGAGTTGTCCTCAATGACCAGAATCGTGCAATCATTTAAGGAAGCGGTCATTGGGCGGTTACGGTGTTTTGGACGCGGCGATAATTGCGCGTTGATCGTTTGCTGATAATCCGATAAGCGTGGACGGTGCGGTATGGCACGACGCAAGTGTTGATATGGGTAGGTTCGGAAACAAATATAGGCAAACTATTTTCTAATTGTAAAATAAAAAGTACTGCCGATTCCCGGTTCCGATTCCACCCAAATCCGGCCGCCATAACCCTCGATGATCTTCTTGCAGATGGCCAGCCCGATCCCCGTGCCCGAGTATTGTTCCCGCAGATGCAACCGCTGGAAAACCACGAAAATTTTCCTGAAATGCCGGGGCGAGATGCCAATGCCGTTGTCCGATACCGACAGCCTCCAGTTCGGGTGCTGGTCCACACACGAAATCGTTATGTTGGGCGCGATTCCGGGCCTGTGGTATTTGATGGCGTTCCCGATGAGATTCTGGAAAACCTGCGTGATGGGAACGCGCCGCGCACGCACAACCGGCAACGTATCGCGCAAAATGCTTCCGCCCAGCTCGGCAAGGGGCTCCCTGTTTTGCCTGATCAGTTCGTCCAGGACATGATTAAGGTCTACGTCCTCCAGCGGCGCATCGGTTTTATCGGCCCGCGAATATTCGAGCAGGTCAACGATGATCTGCCTCATCCGCACCGCGCCGTCAACAGCGTAATAAAGGTATTCCCGGCCCTTTTCATCCAGCAGGTCCCGGTACTTTTTGTCCAATTGCGTGAGAAAGCCGGTCACCATCCGCAAGGGTTCCTGAAGGTCGTGCGAGGCGATGTAGGCAAACTGCTCAAGTTCAAGGTTACTCTTGCCCAATTCGTCGATATTACGGCTCATCTCCAGGTTGAGTCGCGCAAAATGCGCTCGTTTTTCCGGCGTTCCGAGATGTCCCTGATGTAGGCGCAATAAATCTCGCCCTTATCGTCATCGATTGACAACACCGTGATCTCGACCGGAATTTCCCGCCCGTCGACCGCGATTGCCGTCATTTCGTGCAACTTGCCAAGGGATTCCGGCAAAGTGGACAGCGATTCGGGATCTTTGAAAATCCGGTCAATAACCGTTTCCCCCATTGCCTCGCGCTCATCGATCCCAAACATCGATTGGGCCTGCGGGTTCCAGAAGGTTATCTTCCGATCCGGGCCAAAGCAAATGACGGCATCCAGTGCGGCGACCATCATCTGCTGCCGCGCCTGTTCCTTTCGCGCCGCCAATTCGCGCACGGCCTGCAATTGCCCAATGTCCTGCAACGTTGCCAATGAATACGTCTTGCCGCGCGAATTCACTTTCTTGACAGTAAAATGGACGTAGACCTCCGAGCCGTCCTTTTTTCTCAAGGTCCGTTCGCCCGAAGTCTCGTTTTCCAACAGCCGCAGGCCGCGGATCACCTCGTCAACATGGTCGCTTTCGGGCGGTGAGAGCAATATTGCAAGGGATTTGCCGGTCAATTCCTCGCGCCGGTATCCATAGATTTCGGCATAACGCTCGTTAAGGTACGCGAGGATTCCATCGTCGTTGACAACCGCAATGCCGCACGTCGCATGTTCGAGGGCCGCGATCAAAAGCGGTTCGTCGGCCGGGAAGTCAAATGAATCGTGGTCACCCATGATTTAAAAATAGGGATTTGGCCGAATCCTGAGGGAATGCGAACCTGATTTTTGTTAACAATCAAAAGCATACGCCGCTTTTCGTCATTTAATCGCGCCGAAATTAACAACGTAATCCAAAAAAATAAGCCTACCTTTGCGCCCTAAAAATTTTGTATGGAATCAATCAGGAATATCGCGATCATCGCACACGTTGACCACGGAAAGACCACGCTGGTGGACAAAATCATGTTTCACTGCCAGCTTTTCCGCGAAAACGAGAATACCGGTGACCTGATCCTGGACAATAACGACCTCGAACGCGAGCGCGGGATCACGATCACCTCGAAGAACGTTTCGGTCGTATATAAGGGAACCAAAATCAACATCATCGATACCCCGGGCCACGCCGACTTCGGGGGCGAGGTGGAACGCGTGCTCAACATGGCCGACGGCGTCTGCCTTCTCGTCGATGCCTTTGAGGGGCCAATGCCACAAACGCGTTTCGTATTGCAGAAGGCCATCGACCTGGGCCTGAAACCCTGCGTGGTGATCAACAAGGTGGACAAGGAGAACTGTACGCCGGAGGAAGTTCACGAAAAGGTGTTCGACCTGATGTTCGAACTGGGCGCGACCGAGGAACAGCTCGACTTCCCGACGGTTTACGGGTCGGCCAAGAACAACTGGATGTCAGACGACTGGCGCAACCAGACCGACAACATCGAACCGCTTCTGGACATGGTGATCAACAATGTTCCCGCGCCAAAAGTTTCGGAGGGAACGCCGCAGATGCTCATCACATCGCTCGATTTTTCTTCCTTTACCGGAAGGATCGCCATCGGACGCCTCGAGCGCGGTATTCTCAAGGAAGGCATGCCGATCTCGCTGGTGAAGCGCGACGGCAGGATATTGAAATCACGCATCAAGGAACTTCACACCTTTGAGGGCCTCGGCCGCAAGAAAGTGGAACAGGTCATCGCCGGCGACATCTGCGCCATCGTGGGGATCGAAGGGTTCGAGATTGGGGATACCGTTGCCGATTTCGAGAATCCCGAGGCCCTTCGCACCATCGCCATCGACGAGCCTACCATGAGCATGCTCTTCACCATTAACGATTCGCCATTCTTTGGCAAGGAAGGAAAATTCGTGACCTCGCGCCATATCAAGGACCGTTTGGCCAAGGAACTCGAAAAGAACCTTGCGCTCCGCGTTTCGGAAACCGATTCTGCCGATAAATTCATGGTTTTCGGAAGGGGCGTATTGCACCTTTCGGTCCTGATCGAAACGATGCGCCGCGAAGGCTATGAGCTCCAGATCGGGCAGCCGCAGGTCATCATCAAGGAAATCGACGGCGTCAAATGCGAACCGATCGAGGAACTCACCATCGACCTTCCTGAAAACCTTTCGGGGCGTGCGGTTGAATTCGTGACCATCCGCAAGGGCGAGATGCTCTCAATGGAAACCAAGGGCGAGCGCATGATCATCAAGTTCAACATTCCATCGCGCGGAATCATCGGGCTTCGGAACATGTTGCTTACGGCCACTGCCGGAGAGGCGATCATGGCACACCGTTTTATCGGTTACGAACCGTTCAAGGGCGAAATCGCGGGACGTATCAACGGATCGCTGATTTCAATGGAAACCGGAAAGGCGATTCCCTATTCGATCAACAAACTCCAGGACCGCGGCAAGTTTTTCGTGGATCCAAACGAGGACATTTACGAAGGTCAGGTCGTGGGCGAGAATTCACGCGGTGACGACATGGTCATCAACATCACCAAGACCAAGCAGCTCACCAACTTCCGCTCTGCCGGTGCCGATGACAAGACGCGCATCACCCCTGCGATCAAGTTTTCGCTCGAAGAGGCGCTCGAATACATCCAGAAGGACGAGTACGTGGAGGTGACCCCGAAATCGATCAGGCTAAGGAAAATCTACCTGAACGAAAATGACCGCAAGCGATTCAAGATTGCGTAATGATATCCAATAATTAAGAAAGCCACCCCGACAGGTGGCTTTTTTTATTTTATCGCTTCAGTGAGAAGTGGCCCTTTACGCTTCGGCCGTCATCGAGCTTGACTATATACCAATAATCGGCGGAGGGAAGCGGTTGGCCGTTGTAGGTACCGTCCCAACCGGATCCATCGGCGCCGAGCTGCTTGATCAGTTTGCCGTAACGGTCAAAAATCAGCACGACCGTATTCGGATTGAAGCCCTGGCCGATGCCCTTGACATTCCAGGTGTCGTTGAAGCCATCGCCGTTCGGAGTGAAGAAATTCGGGATTCCCGTGACGGCGATAACCTGGCTTGCGATCGGGCAGCCGTTCAGGTCCTTGATATAGACCGTATGGATTCCCGAAGGAACATTGTTGAAAACATTTGACGCCTGATACGTGTTCATGTGGTCCAGGCTGTATACATAATCGCCATAACTGTTTGAGGTCAGGTTGACCGTTACCGTGTTCCAATCCACAAGGTCCACAATGTCAATGCTTTCAATGATCGCGACGCTTGAAGCCACGACGGGGACATAACGGATGTCGCTGCAACCGTTGGCATCGGTAACCAGCACCGAATACAACCCTTCAACGGTAACCGTGAGCGTCGGTCCATTGCCGCCGGCCACGGGAGAGCCTTCAAAATACCATTGGTACGTATAATTGCCGGGATCGGAACCGTCCAGGATAGCCGCGTCGATCACCGTTGAAAAGGTCGGGGTATTGACGCACACCACGTGGTCGGTCAGGTCTTCATTGACATCGATATCGGGCAGGGGGTTGACCTTGATCCTGATCCTGGCAATGGCAGAACATCCCAAGGTATTTTCGGCGCGGGTGTAAATGATCTGTTCGGTATAAGGCGTGGCATTTTGATAGGCGGACGGATTCGCGATGTCGTTTACCTCCAGGAGCGCATCGTTTTCCGTCAGGTAATAACGAAGCACCTGTCCGGGGGCCACGACTACCGGAGCAGACGTAAGGTCAAAGATGTAA
The DNA here is from genome assembly GCA_023390775.1 of Bacteroidota bacterium. GTDB lineage: Bacteria > Bacteroidota > Bacteroidia > Flavobacteriales > Flavobacteriaceae > Flavobacterium. The sequence goes on from JAEWCF010000028.1 coordinate 31,808, forward strand.
AAACCGTCTTCGGTCCCGTCATCGTCACACTGTTCGGCCATCTGCACGTATTGGTTGGGCTGCAGGTTGGTTTGCAGGTTGAGGAAGCTAAGGACATAACAACCCGTTGTGTTATTGGTGACGCGCGCGACCACTTGTTGAGGGTTGGACAGGTTCGTGTATTGCATCGGGAGCGGATCTGTTCCCAGGTTGGCCTCTGCGGGATTGAGGTAATAGGCCACGCTGACATTGGCGTCGTTCTCGGTAAAAAGGACATCCGCCTGGCCAAGGTCATAAAGCGTGATGCCGTCGGCAGGGCTTCCCGTCTCGCATTGTACGAGCGTTTTGGTAACCGATGTGGGCAGCGGATTGATATTGAGCGTAATAGGTGGCGAAATGAGCCCGCATACATTCCCGACGCGGCTCAATAGCACCCGGTATTGGTACCCATCCATCGTGTCAGCCGGCGCGATAACGGTCAATTGTGCGGTAGTGGCTCCGGAATACGAGGCGTTGTCCGAAATGTTGACGAAGGTACTGCCGCTGTTGGTAACCTGCCATTGATAGGTCACGCCGGCATTGGTCCCGATCGCAAATACGGCGTTCTGGTTCTCGCAGGTGGTCACCGATTCCGGCACCGATATGATCTCGATCGGAGTAGGGTTAAGGTATTCGGGATTTGGCGCAGTATACCCACCGGAGCCGGTCACGGTTCCGGAGGAGTTGACCGCAGGTGCCCCGTTGCCCAGGTAACCGTTTGAATCGGGGTCCGTGAAACCTGCCTCGCGTACATCCGAACACAGATCGTTATCGCTGTCCGATTCGATGTAATTCGGCGTGTTGTCGGCATCGCTGTCGGTGGGAACGTAATTGACCGTTGCCCCACCTGCGGGAGATTCGAGCGAATTCAAAAGCCCGTTGGGACCGAATTGCCCCGCGCTGCCGTCGGCGACACCATTGTTGTTGGCATCGGGAATGGCCGCGCCTGATTCGACCAAATCATAAATCCCGTCGTTATCGCTGTCCAGGTCCACATAATCCATCACCCCATCGCCATCGGTGTCGGGAGGATTGATGCCGTTGCCAAAAATATTGTCGAGGCCATCGGCATTGCTGTCGGCATTGCTGAGGGGTTGGAATTGGGCGCCGAGCGATTCCATGAGGTCCGGTATACCGTCATTGTCGCTGTCCTGGTCGAGTTGGTCGATGACCCCGTCGCCGTCGGTATCGCGTGGCAGGCACGTTGCCATCAGCCTGAAAGATGCCCGGCTCGGCAACGCATCATCCAGATTTTTGTGTGTAAAAATGACATGGCTCACCAAATACGCCTGAAAGGCAAAATCACCCGTTCCGGCCGCAAGCGGCGTGGAGCCGTTGAGCCTGAAGCGGATCTCGAACGACGAATGTTGCGTGACGCCGCTCTCGTAAATGCCGTCGTAGTTGGTGTCGATCAAAAGCTGGTTGGACGGGTTGAGCACCGTAACGGTCTGGTTAACGGGCACGGTCACGGCAAACTCCGATGTGGCTGTCATCAGGTTATTGGCCGCCGCATTGGTGTTATAGACCAAACCGACGCTGATCGGTTGAGCGAAATCGGCGCGATAGATCACTGAATTTCCCTTGCCGGCCGTGGTGGCGGTAACGAAATTACCGTCGGATTGGCCGATAAACGGTGCCGGATCCTGTGGCCCGGATCCCGGTGGAAAACTGCCGGTAAAACCGTTCGAATAGCTTCCGGTGGCAATCGTCCCGGAAAGCGGGTTGCCAAGCGGGACGGGAATGCTTCCGTAGGATTCGGTGCAATTGGAAATGCCGTCGTTGTCATTGTCCAGGTCGGCATTGTCATTGGCCAGGTCACCGTCCACGTTGGTCGCGCACGATGAGACGGGGATTTTGTCGGAACTCAGTGTCGTGCCGCAGGCCGCAATGGACGCCGAAACGTGATAATAGCCGGGAAGCGTGGGATTGATGCTGCTCCCCGTCGCGCCCGGGATGGCCACGTCATTAAAAAACCATTGGAATTCGTCAAATGCGGTGAGTTCATTCACCGAAAGGACGACATTCGGAAGGCAATTGGGCTGCGTGATGTCGAGCTGGTTGAAGGCGATCTCCGGCTTGAAGGTGAATCCGGAATAGAATCCGCCAAAGGTCGCGGCATCGCTCGAACCGTACTTGGCAAGATACAGCTGCCCCGAAGAAATGACCGAAACGTTTCCGTCGAGTCCGGTGAGGATATAGGTTTCATAATCGGCATTTCCCACAACCGGCGTTGGGCCGTCAACATTGACCGAAGCGGGAAGCGTGGCCAGCGAATAGGGCGTACCGTCGATCACGAAATCCAGTGTCGCCCCGGTTTCGGTGACCAGCGTGACGCGACCGTTGAAAACGCGGCTCCCGACCATGTTGAGCATGGGAATGTTGTCGATGATCTTGGGCGTTTCGCAACTCAGCGGCGGAACAAAAAACATCTCTTGGTTAGCCTGGTCCGGGCGCCCGTCGTCGCCGATGCTCTGGTAGGCGAAAACATTCTTGGAGGTTCGGATGAAAAGGTTGCCGTTGGGGCCGTAAACGGTTCCGCCCGTGGCGATGTACTCGCCGGCATTGATGGTAAAGGTCGGTGTTGTGTTGGCGCCGATGAAGATTTCGGTATTGTCCTCGTGGGCGATCATCAGGATGCGCTCCACGGGATTTTGCCCCGTACTCTTGATAAAAATGTACTCCTTGCCGGTGCGTTCGGCCGAAACGATCTGGTCAAAGCCAAGGTCGAGGTTGCTCATCTCTCCGTTGGTCCCGCCAAAGGATCCGCAGTTCACGGCAATCGGTTTGTCGGAACTGACCAGCGACCCTATCAGCGCGTCGCGGTTGGCATTGTTCGGGCCCTCGACCGCCAGTACGTAACTTTCGCCGCTGTTCAGGACGATGGGCATCGGGTTGTTGCCCGCAAATTCGTTGTTGATGATCTCGGCTCCCTCCTTGATGTCCGAAAAGGTGACCGTCGTATTGTTTTCCGTGGCCAGGATCGAAATGAAGGTGTAGTGTACCGAGTCATAACTCGGGACCGCGGTATTGAGAAAAGCCCCGATGCGGAACTGTGTCCCGAGCGCCGCCAGCCCCTTGGAAACGAGTTCGCCCGCCTGGTTCTGGTTTCCGGCGATGATCCGGGCGCTGACATAGATGAGGTCGTCGGCTTCCACGACATAACCCTTGTCCTGCATGATCGCCCCCGCAAAGGCACGCCTGACGTTGAGTTGCGTATTGTCCCCCATGCCGATATTGTGAACATAGGGCTCGTCCCGGGAAACGGTGCCGTTGATCACGTCTCCTCCCAGGTTGATGATCCTGAAGTTGACGGGCACCAGGCTGGGGGTGGAAATATAGAGGAATTGTTCTTCCGGAAATACATTGACCGATGAGGACAAAGGCGGGATATAATGCGTCTTGCTGAACTGCGCCACCACACAGGCCGAGCACAAAATGAACAGTAAGTTCAAAAATTTTCTCATGCAATAAAAGTAGGAAATTAAATGCTCAGCGCTTGAGGGCGAAATGACTTTTAACGGAGCGGCCGCCCGGCAGGGTCAATGTAAACCAATAATCGGTGGAAGGGAGCATTTCACCATTGAATGTTCCGTCCCAATAGCCGTCGGCGCCAAAATCGGCGAGCAGTTTTCCGTACCGGTCAAAGATGCGGATCCGGGCGCCGGGTTGCGTTGAAAGGTTCTTGATCTGCCACCGGTCGTTTGCGCCGTCGCCATTGGGCGTGAAGAAGTTGGGATAATCCAGGACATAGACGGTAAACGGGCCCACCGTTCCGCAACCGTTTTCATCCCGGATGAAAATCTCGTGGATGCCCGGCGGGATCTGGTTGAATACGGGCGATGGCTGAAAGGGCGAACCCGCAAGCGAATAGGTGTAATTGCCATTCCCCGACGCGTTGACGGTCACCGAATTGTTCCCGCCGTTGAAATCCGAGACGTCGGCACCCTCAAAAACCGCCTCGCCCGAAGCGGTCACCGTAAAAGCCTGGACGGCCTGGCAGCCCTGGGTATCGGTGATCGTTACGGTGTAGGTGCCTTCGGCGGATACCGATATCGCCTGGCCCGACTGCCCGGTACTCCACTGATAATCCGCGTATCCTGGCTGCGCGCTGAGGAAGGCCGGCGAACCCGGGCACAGGATTACCCCCATATTTTCGATCGAATTGCCAAAATTCCGGACCTGGAGTGTGACGGGAACGATTCCGTAACATTCGGGGCCGTTGAGCAGCCGCGCAAAAATCACCTGGTTAAAAGCGATGGTATTGGTAAAGACATTGGGCAGCGGGTTCTGCGAGAGGGCAGCGTCGCTTTCGCCGATGTAGTATTGCACCGTTATGCCGGCGGGAAGAGCCGAAACGAGTGTCGGCGTCACCAATGCTGCAAGGTCAAACGCCGAAATGCCATCGGGAGTGCCATCCTCTTCGCAAAGCACGATCGGGGCCGGCGCCGCCACAGATGCATTGGAAATGGCCAGATCGATTGTTCCGAGGGAGAGACATCCAAAGCTGTTCGAAACCCTGACGGTAACCTGGCTTCCATCAGCTCCCTCAAAGGCCGAAGGATCGGCAATGACATTGGTCTGCGCATTTGCATCGGCAGGGGTAGGATAGTAGAGCAGGGTCAGCCCCGAAATTCCGCCCGCAAGGAGGTTTCCAGCCGGCGTAAGGTCAAAAGTAGCCAACCCGTCGCCATCCGGATCGCACTGCACGATGGATTGAGGGGAATCGAGCACCGGTTTGGATACATATTCGATGGTAGCCTCACCGGTAGCGACGCAGCCGTTGGTGCCGAGGGTGACTTCGGCGGTGTAGGTCCCGGGCGCGGACACGGCCAAGGTTGGGGAAGTCGTCGGAAGCAGCACGCCGTCCTTGAACCATTTGTAGGTGTTAATGCCGGCTTCGGTGGCATCGAGGATGAGCGTTTCGCCTTCGCAGACGGGGTTCTGGGTTGCCACAAGCCTGTCCGGGCCGATGTCGGTTCCCACGGCAAAACTTCCTCCGCCCAGGAAAATCGCCGAGTCGTACCGGATATTTTCCTCGTCGGCGATGACCAGCTTGATGTGGTAGGTCACACCGGGTGTCACATTGGCTTTCGCCGTCAGGACAACGGTTTGGCCATTGAAATTGGTGGGGTGCTCAAATCCGTTGAATCCGTCAAAATATTGCTCGTTCTGCGCCGCGCAGCCATTGGCGCCCGGAATCTGCGGATGGACCGAGGTGACCATCACCGGAATGTCGGTGTTTGGCAACACGGCCAGGTTTTCCCACGGGCCGCCCGTTACGGGCCGAAGCAGGAAGGCAAAAGCGTCCGAATATCGGCAGGGCGCGGTACCCTGGTATTCCTCGGAAGAGAAAATATAGTCGAAACTGATCTGGCTCGTCAGGGGCGTGAAATCGAATTCGAGCACCGTTGCATTATAGGTGGGGTCGAGCCCGAGCATCTGCTCCAAGTCCTGGTCCCCGAGCCACAAGGTCGATCCTTCGTCAATCAGGTTCGAATTGGGCCCCTGGGTCCGCGATGCCCTCGATGTAGCAAGGACAATCCCCTCGGCAAAAGGAAAAGCGCCACCGCCCGTAAAGTATCCGTAACTGTTGGCGCCACTTGAAAACGCATCGCCGGAGACCGTCACATTGGCGACGTTCGCACACGGGCTGTTGACCAAAACATCGGTGACGAGTTGCTGTGCGGTATAGGAATCGTCGACCTGGATGTATTGGGAAAGCAAGGCCGCAGGCGAGAGGAAAATATACAGGAAAACCGCAACACGCATTAAATCCATAGCATCGGCAAAGATACTACAAATCGCGTTTTTTCAGGAGTTTGTACGAGCTTAACACAAAAATAACGGTCCATGCCAGGGCGATCAGGATGGCCGTGATCGAAACGTCGTAATCCTTGGGCGTGACGTTCCCTCCGATGGCCGTTTCCAGTGTCTTGATTGCCGAAAGCCTCGTGAAAGGTTCGAGGATCAGGTTGGACATCGAGGCAAGTGGAAAGAACTGCATGATCTTGGTGGCGATGTCGGCTTTGGGAAAGACCTGGAATTCGAGGATCCCATAGACAATTCCTTCAAAAATGTTCCAGACCAGCAAAAATCCCAGCGCAAACGCCGACCGCTTGACCAAGATCCCGAGAAAAAGGCAGAACGAAAAAAACGCGACCAGTTTGATAAAGTACGCCAACAGGTATTCAATGTCAGAGAAGATGATGCCCGGTTCGGTGTAGCTCGAAAAGCAAAGCACCAGGATCAG
>JAEWCF010000029.1 GCA_023390775.1 Bacteroidota bacterium
AACCTGGGCTTCATCTTCCAGTTCCACCAGCTCCTGCCCGAATTCACGGCGCTGGAAAACGTATGCATCCCGGCATTCATCGCCAACCGCAAAAAAAACGAGGCCGAGGCCGAGGCCAAAAAGCTCCTCGACCACCTGGGCCTTTCGCACCGCATTTCGCACAAACCCGGCGAACTCTCCGGTGGCGAGCAACAACGCGTGGCGGTCGCCCGGGCCCTGATCAACAAACCGGCAGTCATTTTTGCCGATGAGCCCTCCGGGAACCTCGATACGCATTCGGCGGAAAACCTGCACCAATTGTTTTTCTCGCTCCGCGATGAATTTGGCCAGACCTTCGTGATCGTGACCCACAACGAGGAACTCGCCAACATGGCCGACCGCAAGATGGTCATGGTCGACGGACGCATTTACGCCGAAATGTCGCTCGATTTGCCATGACGCCCGAGATCCGCGAACTGCTCGATTTCAAGGCCGAGCAGTACAATCACCCGTCATTTGTGCAGAACGATCCGGTAAGCGTCGCGCATCGGTTTACGCAAAAGCACGACATCGAAATCGCCGGATTCCTTGCGGCTACCATTGCCTGGGGCGGGCGCAAGGCATCGATTGCCAGCGCGCTTCGGATGATGGAGCTGATGGGAAACGCGCCGCATGATTTTGTGATGTCCCACACCGAATCGGATCTGCAAAGACTACGGTCTTTCGTCCATCGGACCTTCAACGGAAACGACCTGGTCACGATGATCTCCGGGCTACGCAGGCTTTACGCCGATTACGGAGGCATGGAAAAAGTATTCCGCGACAACATCCGCGACGACGCGATGCATTTCGCAATCCATCAATTCCGGAAAGTTCTCCTGTCGGTACCGCATGAAAACCGGTACAGGAAGCACCTGGCAGACCCCTTGGCCAATTCGGCCGCAAAGCGGATTCACCTCTTCCTGCGCTGGATGGTTAGGCGGGACAACTGCGGCGTCGACCTTGGAATCTGGCCCTCGATCCCCATGAGGGTCCTCTCCTGCCCGCTCGATGTACATTCGGGACGGACGGCGCGTGCGCTTGGCCTGCTTGCCCGCAAACAGGACGACCGGAAAGCCGTTGAGGAACTCGACGCGGTGCTTCGGCAGATGGATCCCGACGATCCCTCGCGCTATGATTTTGCGCTGTTCGGGCTGAGCATGGAAAAGTTCAGGGACGCGGATACCGCCTGACGGGAAGCAGGGTCCTTACGCGCTCCCGGATGCGGAAATTGCCGCCCAGGTAATGATAGGCGATGACGATGATTCCCAACGTGAACGGAATGGCGGCGTAATATCGCAGGCTGTCATCGTCCGAAAAAAATTCGGCGATCATCCAGTACCCGTTGGCAAAAATCCAGAACACCACCGCGATGTTGTGCAAAAGTTCGCTCTTGATGTCGCGCGTTTGCCAGGTGATCAGCAATGCGGCGCCCATCGTCGGGACAATCATGACCAGGCCAAGAGGCTTCCAGAGCATCGCCCAGGAAAGGTCCTTGATGAGCCAGAAAACGATGTGCAGGTTTTCGATTTTGCGGAATCGGGCGGGAATCGAATAAAACGGTTCTTGCATCGCGTTTTTTGGCAAATGTATTTATTATCGGCTTTGCCTGCGAAACAACATGAAAATTAGGCTTCTCGCCGATTTGGCTTACCTTTGCCAAAATCTATTGCCATGGCCTTTGAACAGTTCGCACTTCCCAAATCACTCCAAAAGGCTGTGGACGAACTCGGATTTACGCAACCGACACCCATCCAGGAGCGCGCATTCCCGGTGATCGCATCGGGCCGCGACATGATGGGGATCGCGCAGACGGGTACCGGAAAGACCTTCGCCTACCTGCTGCCGCTGCTCAAGCAATACAAATTCACCCCGACGCACACGCCCAAGATCGTCATCCTTGTCCCCACGCGGGAACTCGTGGTGCAAGTGGTATCGGAGGTGGAGAAACTCACCAAATACATGTCGGTACGCACCTTGGGAATCTACGGCGGGGTCAACATCAACACGCAAAAAACTGCCGTTTACGAGGGCGTCGACCTTCTTGTGGGTACGCCGGGACGGGTGATGGACCTCGCCCTGGACAACGTGCTTCGGTTTGACGAGACGCAAAAACTCGTAATCGACGAATTTGACGAGATGCTCAATCTCGGCTTCCGGCCGCAGGTGACCTCAATCCTGGCAATGATGCGGCCCAAAAGGCAAAACATCCTGTTTTCGGCGACCATGACCGACGAGGTCGACGCGGTACTCGAGGACTATTTCAATTTTCCGGAGGAAGTCACGCTTGCGCCATCGGGAACCCCTCTTGAAAAGATCGACCAATCAGGTTACCGCGTGCCCAATTTCAACACCAAGGTCAATCTTTTGCTGCATCTGATGGAGACCGACGATACTTTGTCGCGCGTTTTGGTGTTTGTAAACAACAAGAAGATCGCCGACATGCTCCACGAGCGCATCGATGCCGCCATTCCCGATACCTTTGGCGTGATCCATTCCAACAAATCGCAGAATTACAGGCTCAACGCGATGGACTCGTTCCAATCGGGCGAGCTGCGCGGGTTGATCACGACCGATGTCATGGCGCGTGGCCTCGATATCTCGGATATTTCGCATGTGGTCAATTTCGAGATGCCCGAGACGCCGGAACACTACATCCACCGCATCGGGCGTACGGGAAGGGCCGACGCCGATGGGAACGCCATCAGTTTCGTGACCCCGAGGGACGAGGATTTGCTCCTCGAGGCCGAGGTGCTGATGGAACGCGAAGTGCCGCTGCAGGATTTGCCGGAAGCCGTTGCGGTGTCGCGGGAGCTCATCGGTCCCGAAAAGGAAAAAGAAAAAGTCAAATTCCTGCTCAAAAAGCCCAAACTATCGGGCGAGGGCGCTTTCCACGACAAGGCCGACAAGAACAAGAAAGTCAACCTCGGCGGGCCGTCGAAGACCAAGAAGAAAACACACGGATCGGTCAACCGGAATTTGCTGCGCAGCCAAAATGCCAAGCGCAAAAAGAAATAGCCCACCGCGCGGATAATTGCGCAATGATCGCTATTTTTGGCAGGCGCCCAAACGCGCGAAAACATCGGAATGCAGTTCAAGAACCCCGAGATTTTATACTTCCTTTTCCTGCTGATCATCCCGATTCTGGTCCACCTATTCCAACTGCGAAGGTTCAGGAAGGAGTATTTCACCAACGTGCGGTTTTTGCGTGAGCTTTCCATCCAGACGCGAAAGAGTTCCAAACTCAAGAAATACCTCTTGCTGGCCACGCGGATGCTGTTGCTGGCCGCCACGATCATAGCGTTTGCCCAACCCTTTTTCGCGGCAAAACAGACGGGAGCAGCAAATGAACTCTACATCGTGCTGGACAATTCCTTCAGCATGCAGGCTAGAGGAAAGCAAGGCGAATTGCTGCGGCGGTCCGTGGAAGATCTGCTGGCATCGGTACCGGAGGGGCGGACGTTTTCCCTGCTGACCAACGACGACGCATTCTGGGACACGAACATCAAATCCATCCGTTCCGATCTCCAGCAACTGCCCTACAGCGCGCTTCCCTTCGACCTCGAATCGCAAATGGCGCGCATCAACACACGAAAAGGCCCTGCGCGTGACATCGTGATCATAACCGATGCGGCGGGAATCAGACCGGGTGCGGCCAAATCCATCGACTCGCTGGCGACGGTACGGTTCATCGTTCCCAAGGCCGAACAGAAGTCCAACGTTTCGATTGACAGTGTTTATGTCGAAGGGGTGACCGGCGAATTTTATGACATTGCGGTCAGGCTAAAAGCCGAATCGGCCAACGATGCTGTCCCCGTGGCCCTGCACGATCGCGGGAAGCTGGTCGCCAAGACGATGGCGGGGAGCATCGGCACGGGCAAAACGATCCGGCTGACCCTGCCAAAGACCGGGTTTCACGGTTATGCCTCCATCACCGACAACGGAATGGCTTTCGACAATCGGTATTATTTCAGCATAACCGCACCAAAGAAAACAAAGGTCATCAGCGTGGGTTCGGCTTCGAAGGCCAATTTCATGCAACGGATATATACCGACGACGAATTCCAGTATGCCAATTACGAACTGCGTTCATTGGATTACAACCTGTTGCCGGCTCAGGATGCGGTGATCGTCAATGAACTGGAGGAAGTGCCGGGCGCGCTTCAATCTACCCTTCAGGGGTTTGCAAATGCCGGCGGAACCGTGATCGTCATTCCCCCCGCGAAGGGCGCCGCCAATATCAACCAATTGCTCGAGAAAATCGGCGCCGCCAGATTGGGTGCGCCTTCGAGGACAACCCGGCAGGTGACGCGCATCTCATTCTCCCACCCGCTGTTTGCCCAGGTTTTTGAAAAGAAAATAGATAATTTCCAATATCCGTCGGTCAACGTATCGTATGCGCTTTCATCGCGGACGGCGCCTGCCCTGTCTTTTGAAGGCGGCGAACCGTTCCTCTCCTCCTCCGGTCGCGGGCTGGGCAATGCTTATGTCTTTGCCGCTCCGCTTTCAAGGGAATACGGCAACTTTCAATTGTCCCCGCTGATTGTCCCGGCGTTCTACAACATGGCGCGGTCGTCGTCAATAGGTGGCCTGCAGGCCGTGGAAATAGGCGATGACGCCCCGATGTTGATCGATGCCGAAACGACCGCCGAAGGTGTTCTGGAAGTACGCGGCAATGAAGAAAAGTTCATTCCCCTTCAGCAATTGCAGGGCGGCAAGGCGCGCCTCACGTTTGCCGACAATCCCACGTCCGCCGGTAATTTTGAGGTTTTCCAGAATTCCAGGCCCATCGCTCCTATCAGCTTTAATTACGATCGTTCGGAAAGTTTCCCGCAAACGGAACTTGGCGCATTATCGGGATTCGAGGTCGCCGAAAACGCCGGTGCGGTATTCGACGAACTCACAAGCGCCCGTACCGGTACCGAAATCTGGAAATGGTTTGTTATTTTAGCGCTGCTTTTCGCGGTGTGTGAATTGCTGATCCAAAAATTCGTCAAATGAAACTGATACTCCGCGAGTCCCGGATCGTCGACCCGTCAAGCCCTTGGCACAACCAGTTGGGAGACCTGTTGGTGGCCGATGGCAAAATTTCGGATTTCGGGAAGGGAATTGCCGCCGATGGTGCCGAGATCATTTCGCTGCCAAACCTGCATGTGAGCCCGGGATTTTTTGATTCGGGCATCTGCACGGGCGAGCCCGGGCGTGAAGAGCGGGGAACACTGGCAACCGAACTGCGTGCGGCGGCGCTTTCGGGTTTTACCGATGTTGCCCTCCAGCCTACCGGCATACCCGCGACCGACAATGCCTCGCAGGTCTCATGGATCCTTTCAAGGGCATCCGGTCCAGGCCCAGCCGTTCATCCCATCGGCAACCTCACCAAAGCGGGCAAGGGCCTTGAACTTGCCGAATTGTATGACATGCATGTGGCGGGCGCCGTTGCCTTCGGGGATTACAACCAGCACCTGGACGACGCCAACCTGCTCAAGATCGCCCTGCAATACAGCCTGGATTTCAACGCGCTTGTCATAGCCTATTCCATGGACCGATCAATTTCGGGCAAGGGATTGGCGCACGAGGGCCCGGTAGCGGCAAGCCTGGGTTTGCGCGGGATTCCGGCACTCGCCGAAGAACTTGCCGTCGCGCGGAACCTCATGTTGCTCGAATATGCGGGGGGCCGCCTTCACATCCCGACCATTTCCACGGCGGGATCGGTGGAGTTGATCAGGTCGGCCAAATCGCGGGGGTTCGACGTGAGCTGCAGCGCATCGGTCCACCACCTCGTTCTTGACGAGGTTTCGCTTGAAGGTTTCGATACGCATTTCCGGGTGACGCCGCCCCTTCGCGAACGCGCGGATGTGGAAGCGCTTCGCCAAGGCGTTTTGGATGGAACGATCGACATGGTCACCAGCGACCACAATCCCGTCGATATCGAACATAAGAAAGTTGAGTTTGCCCTGGCAGAGAACGGAACCATCGGCCTTGAATCGGCATTCGGGGCGCTTGCCGGCATATTCGGGGTAGAAACGACCGTCGCCAAATTGACGGCCGGCCGGGAACGCTTCGGCATCCCTACGCCTTCGATCGCAAGCGGTGCTGCGGCAAATCTGGCACTCTTCGACCCTAACCGTTCATGGGCTTTTGAAAAGGCCCATATTCTGTCCAAATCCAAAAATTCGGCCTTCGTTGGCCACCCGATGAAAGGGATCGTTTACGGCTCGGTCATCGGCGAAAATAATTTCCTGAAAGATGAATACCGATCCTGAGGCCCGCAAGACGGCCATCATCGCCTATCTGACCATCATCGGCACCGTGATCGCGATGTTCATGAACACCGATCCCAAGCGCGAGTTTGCGTCTTTCCACATCCGGCAGGCGCTGGGGCTGAACCTCGGGTTTTACATATTGGCCTATTTCATCGGGTATTTCGATTCGTGGATGGTCACCACCGCTTTCTACGTTTTTTTCATCGTGTTGTGGGTTTACGGTTTTGCATCGGCACTGCGCAACAACGCGATCGAAATTCCAATGGTGGGCCGGTACTTCCAGGAATGGTTCAAAAATCTTTAATATGAGTCTATCGCTGTTCCACCTCGTCCGCGAACCCCTTCAACCATCAACCAAAAGTCCTGTACTGGTGCTACTGCACGGTTACGGAAGCAATGAGGAAGACCTGTTTTCATTCGCGCCGCAGCTTCCGCCCGAGTACCTGGTAATATCCGTTCGGGCGCCCTATCCGCTGCCGCCTTATGGCAATGCCTGGTATGCGATCGATTTTGATGTCGACATGAACAAATTCAGCGATAATGCCCAGGCTGCCGAATCGCGCGACAGGATCGTGAAGTTCATCGGCGACCTTCCCAAACATTACGATATTGACAAAGACGATGTTACCCTTATCGGCTTCAGTCAGGGGAGCATCCTGAGTTATGCAGTGGCGCTCTCCTACCCCAATTGCGTCCGCCGCGTTGCCGCACTCAGCGGTTACCTCAACACCGATATCCTCGCCGAGGACTACGCCCATAACGATTTTTCAAACCTCGATTTCTTTATCAGCCACGGCACGCAGGACCAGGTGATCCCGGTGCAATGGGCCCGCGAGGCAAATCCCAAACTCGATGCGCTGGGTGTACGTTCGGTTTACAAGGAATATCCCGTGGGGCATGGCGTAGCGCCCCAGAATTTTTACGATTTGCTCGACTGGCTTTCGGCTACGGCCCGCTAATTATTCTGGTAAAGGAGCGATTGGATGACCTCGAACGAGATCGAGTTGTCGTCATTGATAAAGTATTTCAACAGAACCTCCCCCCAGTATTCGCCGTCGCTGAAGTCCGCGACGATCCAGCGGTGGTTGAGCACCTGCGCCTTGTTGATGATGAACTTGCCCGCGCCGAGTTTGGTCTGTCCGGTATGCGGATTGCCTTCGGGCAGGTCATTGTAACTCAACAATTGGTTCTTCACATGCGGCTCCAGTTGCTCAAATGACATCGACACCGACGAATTTACAAAATAGTTCTGCGCGTTTTGGTTGAACATCAGCGTGAAGTAATTTGCATCCTGCAGAGCATTGGTGGCCTGGGTGAGGCTGTCGCGAACGGCCTGGATGTTTTCCTTTTTGGCTACGGGTTCGGCCGCGTTCTTCCGGTTAAAATACATGTAGGTAAAAATGTTCATCAGGACCGAGATGATCAAAAGATACAGGAGAAGGGATTTTTTCATGATATGTCAATTTCAAGGTTGTCAAAAGCTAAAAAAACATTGGAGGGCAGGCGTTTTTCCACTTCGGCGTGGAAGCCCATCTTATGGCTGATGTGAGTAAGGTAGGCGCGGCCGGGCTTTACAGAAGCGATAAATTCCAGCGCTTCGTCGAGATTGAAATGTGTGTCGTGCGGTTCTTCCCGAAGCGCGTTGACCACCAAAACCTTAACGCCCTCGAGCTTGCGCGCCTCGGAGCGTTCGATGGTCTTGACATCGGTCAGGTAAGCCACGTCCCCGATCCTGAACCCAAATGCCTGCAGTTTGCCGTGCATCACGTTGACCGGTATGATGCTCTGTCCGCGGATGCTGAAGGGCCGGTCTCCCGAAATTTCAACGGGAAGGATCGATGGGGCGCCGGGGTATTTGTTCTCAGTCTCGAAAATGTATTCAAACCGGCGCTTGAGGTTGTCGATGACCCGCGGGTGCGCATACACCGGTATATCTCCCTGACGGAAATTGAACGGACGGATGTCATCGAGCCCTGCGGTATGGTCGGCGTGTTCGTGCGTAAAAAGGATGGCGTCGACTCGCGGGCACCCGCTGGTGAGCATCTGATGGCGGAAATCGGGGCCGCAATCAATGACGATCGATCCGTTATCCCACCGGATCCACACCGAAACCCGTAATCTTTTATCTCTCCGGTCGGTGCTCAGGCAAACGGGATGGGTGCTCCCGATGACCGGAATTCCCTGTGATGTGCCTGTCCCCAGAAAGTAAAGTTTCAATGTTATTTTTTTTACAAAAATAGAATTAAATCCCGCGCCGGACCGTTGTTTTGTTAACTTTGTCAATCAGGAAAGTATCCACTTAAAATGAGTACCGAAATAACTTTAAAGGGCGATAAGGTCATCGAGCAGATCCCCTCGATCAAGGACAAGGCCCTCCGGATCAACCTCAACGAAAACATATACGGAACATTTGCCGAAATCGGTGCCGGCCAGGAGACCGTGCGTCATTTTTTTCGTTCGGGCGGTTCTTCCGGTACGATTGCCAAGGCGATGTCGGCCTATGACAAGGATTTCAGCGACGCGATCTACGGCTCGGAGGCCGATGGCCGATACGTGACCGAAAGCCGCCTCAAGAAAATGCTCTCGCATGAAGTGGACCTGATCGAGAAACGCCTTAGCCGCGACAAGCATCCGGGAAAACTGTTCTTTTCCTATGCGAATACCGTTGCGACGATCGATTTCGCCAAGCAGTTCAAAGGGCACGGCTGGGTCGGTATCCGCTATCAGCTGGAACCCGACGAAGATTACAACGAGATCATCATCCATATCCGTTTCAAGGAAAACGATGCCAGGCTCCAGCAGGAAACCCTCGGGATCTTGGGCGTGAACCTCATATACGGCGCATTCTACAAATACAACGACCCGAAGAAATTGCTTCGGTACCTCTACGACCACCTGGACAAGGACCAGCTCGAGATCGACACGATCAATTTTGCCGGCCCGCGTTTCGCAGAGGTCGACAACCGGTTGATGAGCCTTCAACTCGTGAAGAACGGCATGACCGATGCGGTGATGTTCGACCCCAACGGCAACAACATCCTCCCGGCGGCCATTCTGTACAAGAAAAACATTTTGGCCCTGCGCGGCAGTTTCAGGCCGGTGACCCGTGTCAATATGGACATGTATGAGAAATCGCTCAAGATGTTCCTCGAGGAGAGCAAGGTTGAACCAAAGAACACGCTGGTTATTTTCGAGATCACGCTTTCCAACCTTCGTTCGGACGGTGAGATCGACGAGCGCGATTTCATGGACCGCGCCGAACTCCTTTGTTCGTTGGGACAAACCGTGATGATCTCGAATTTTCAGGAATACTACAAGGTCGTGGAATATTTCTCCAATTACACCAAGGCCCGGATGGGTCTTGCTATGGGCGTAAACAACCTCGTGGATATTTTCGACGAAAAATATTACCGTCACCTCAGCGGCGGAATACTCGAGGCTTTCGGGAAACTGTTCTACCGCGACCTCAAGGTTTTCCTCTATCCGATGCTGGACGATAACGGCGAGATCATCAACTCCGAAAACCTCAAGGTGCACCCACGGATGAAGGAGCTCTACAAATTCTTCAAATTCAACGGCAAGGTCATCGACATCGACGATTTTGACCGAAGCACGCTCCAGATCTTTTCCCGTGTGGTGCTCAAGATGATCAGCAAGGGCAAACGCGGTTGGGAAGAGATGCTGCCCGCGGGTATCGCGAACATGATCAAGAAAGACAAATTGTTCGGGTTCGATCCGGAAAAGGTGTTGGAGGAGAAAGCTTAAAAAGCGGTCAGCTATCAGCTGTCAGCTATCAGCTTGTCCGCGGTCAGCAAGATGTCTGGTTTCCTTATCGACACTAAGGTACAACCCTAAATCTCATTAGAAGCATTTAGACATGGTCCCGTCCTCAGGAGCTCATCAATTAACGATTACAAACTGACAGCTGATAGCTGAAAGCTGACAGCTATATTAGTATTTGAGCGGCGTGGTTTTTTGTTTTCACATCCTCTATTACCCTTTCGATAATGCCGTTTTCGTCGATGATAAATGTCTTTCGGTGAATGCCGTCGTAGGTGCGGCCCATGAATTTCTTTGGCCCCCAGACGCCGAATGCATTAAGCACTGATTTATCCTCGTCGGCCAATAACGGGAACGGGAACTTGTATTTATCCCTGAATTTTGCCTGCCTTTTTGGTGAGTCGGCACTGACACCCAGCAGTTCATACCCCTGGTCCTTCAGCGTCTGGAAATTGTCGCGAAGGCTGCAGGCTTCGGCGGTGCATCCGGGCGTATCTGCTTTCGGATAAAAGAAAATCACCAGTTTTCGACCGGCGTAATCCTCGAGTTTGTGCAGGCTTCCGTCCTGATCGACCTGGGAGAATGCCGGCGCCTTGTCCCCCGCTTTCAAAGTTTGCATCATCGTATATTTGCAACCAATTTACGCAAATGACACGAAAGGAAAAAGCCGCCTTCATCATGCGGACGCTGGATGAAATCTATCCCGAGGTACCGGTTCCGTTAGACCATAAGGATCCGTATACCTTGCTGATTGCCGTTCTGTTGTCGGCGCAGTGTACCGACTTGCGGGTCAACCAGATCACGCCATTGTTGTTTGCACGTGCCGACAATCCGTTTGACATGGTAAAGTTGACGATTGGGGAAATACAGGAAATCATCAGGCCTTGCGGGCTTTCGCCGATGAAAGCCAAGGGGATCCACGGGCTTTCGGAAATCCTGATCCGCGACTACAACGGCGCCGTTCCAGCCGATTTTGCCGCGCTCGAATCATTGCCGGCCGTGGGGCACAAGACCGCAAGCGTGGTGATGTCGCAGGCTTTTGGGGTGCCCGCCTTCCCAGTGGATACACACATCCACCGACTGATGTACCGTTGGGGACTATCGGACGGCTCATCGGTCACCCAAACCGAGCGCGATGCAAAAAAAATTTTCCCCGAAGAAAAGTGGAACAAGCTCCACCTGCAGATCATCTGGTACGGAAGGCAGTATTCCCCGGCACGCGGTTGGAACCTGGAAAGAGACCCGATCACCCTTGAGATCGGGCGCGCATCTGTGTTGAAGGAATGGGCCAAAAAAAATCCCGGCCAAAAGTGACCGGGAGTCTTTTAATTCGCGATGCATTCGAATGTCAATCGTCCTCTTCGAACGATCTTAAGCGATTTTGAATAGCTTAACAGGAAATTGACGGTTTGTTTCTTAGGTAACATTTTCGAAGCTTCTAACGATTTTTCAGTGTAGATTTTCGCCATGTCTTTCGTTTTATAATGATAGAACGAGGCGGCTTCCAAAATATTGTCAGTTCGTCAAAATTATGTTGTGCTTGTCAATCACCTTGCGCAGGTTCATTAGCGCGTAACGCATGCGGCCCAGTGCGGTGTTGATGCTGACGCCCGTCAATTCCGAAATTTCCTTGAAACTCAGGTCCTGGTACATTCTCATGACCAGGACTTCGCGCTGGTCCTTCGGAAGTTCATCGATCAGGCGTTGCAGGTCGGTTTCAACCTGCGAGGTGATGATCCGGCTTTCGATATTGGGCGCGTTGTCGCTCATCACCGAGAAGATTGAAAATTCCTCGGTCTCGCGAAACATGGGCATTTTCTTGTTGCGCCGGAAGTGGTCCACGATCAGGTTGTGTGCGATACGCATCACCCAGGGAAGGAATTTGCCTTCTTCGTTATAGGAGTTGGATTTCAGGGTCTTTATGACCTTGATAAAGGTGTCCTGGAAAATATCGTCGGAGATGTCGCGGTCGGAAATCTTCGAATAGATAAAGCCGTAAATCTTGGATTGGTGCCTGCCGATCAATGTAGCCAAAGCGCTTTCATCTCCTGCAACATAACTCTTCACCAATAAAGCATCGGGGATTTGAACAGTAGCCATAGTCGTACCTTTTAGTTTTGGGTTAAATAGTTCCGGGTCTAAAAAGTAGTTCTGATAATAGGCAAATGTCTTTAATATGTAATTCCAAATTTAACAGATAAAAAATTTCAAATCCAAACAATTCAAAAAAATTAACAAAACATGTATAATAATTAAGAATTCGGTAGGTTCATTCGGCATAAAAAAAACACAAGGTTGCGGGTTAGTGGTTGGTGGTTAGTGGCTAGTGGTTAGTGGTTAGTGGCCGACAACTGACGACTGATGACTGATGACTGATGACTTATAACAAATGTTTGTCATTTCACCGAAGCCTAATTTTTATCTTTGTGGAAACTAACATTTTTTATGCGCCCGGACCTTTCAAAACTTGAGCCAAAAAAACACATCCTGATCAAAGGCGCACAAATCCACAACCTTAAGGACCTTGATGTCGCAATACCGCGCAATCAGCTGGTGGTCATCACGGGGCTTTCGGGATCGGGAAAATCGAGTTTGGCCTTTGATACGCTTTATGCCGAGGGCCAGCGCCGGTACGTCGAGAGCTTGTCGTCGTACGCGAGGCAATTCCTGGGGCGTTTCGACAAGCCCAAAGTGGAATACATCAAGGGCATCGCGCCGGCGATCGCAATAGAGCAGAAAGTCAACACGACAAATGCCCGTTCCACGGTCGGGACTTCCACCGAAATTTACGATTACCTAAAACTGCTTTACGCGCGCGCGGGGCATACATTCTCCCCGGTATCGGGGCTGGAAGTTAAAAAGGACACGGTAACCGATGTCGTGGACACGGTCAAGACCCTTCCAGGCAACAGCCGATGGCTTCTCCTGGCACCGATCCATCTCGAGGACGGAAGGTTGCTTGAGGACAAATTGAAAGTGCTGCTCCAACAGGGTTTTGCGAGGATCCTGGTCAAAAATGAATTGGTCCGGCTCGATGAAATCGACGGGCACACGCTTGACAACAAGGACGTCTTGCTCGTGATTGACCGGATCGTGGTCAAGGCCGATGAAGACGAAGAATTTTTCAATCGCCTCTCCGATGCCGTGCAGGCCGCATTCTATGAAGGCAAGGGCACGTGCTATTTGCAGGATGCCGAAACCGGCGAGCGCAGGACCTTCAGCAACAAATTCGAACTCGACGGCATTACCTTTCCCGAACCGAACGTCCACCTCTTCAGTGTCAACAATCCCTATGGCGCCTGCCCCGTTTGCGAAGGCTACGGAAACGTGATCGGGATCGATGCGGAGCTGGTCATCCCAAATACGTCGCTATCGGTTTACGAAAACGCGATCTATCCGTGGCGCGGCGAGAGCATGGGCTGGTACCGGGACCAATTGGTCAACAATGCCTATAAATTTGATTTTCCCATACATAAACCCTACTTCGAACTTTCCGACGATCAAAAGGAACTGATCTGGAAGGGCAATAAATATTTTACCGGGCTCAATGATTTTTTTGCCGAACTCGAAGCCAAGAACTACAAAATTCAGAACCGCGTCATGCTTTCGCGCTACAGGGGCAAGACCAAATGCCATGCGTGCAAGGGTCGTCGTCTCAAGCCGGAGGCAAATTACGTCCAGGTGGGCGGAAAGACCATATCGGAACTCGTGGACATGCCGATCCGCAGGCTTCGGGAATTTTTCCTGAACCTTGAATTAAGCGAGTACGATGCCCGGGTGGCTAAACGCCTGCTGTTAGAAATCAATAACCGGCTCGCATTTTTATCCGATGTCGGCCTTGATTACTTGACCCTTAACCGGAATTCCGCGAGTCTGTCCGGCGGCGAATCGCAGCGAATCAACCTGGCCACGTCGCTTGGCAGCAGCCTCGTGGGTTCGATGTATATACTGGACGAACCCAGCATCGGCCTTCACCCAAAAGATACCGAACGCCTGATCGAGGTGCTGCTCTCTCTTCGCAATCTGGGCAACACCGTCATTGTGGTCGAACACGACGAAGACATAATGCGCGCGGCCGACAATATCATCGACATCGGCCCCGAAGCCGGTTCGCTGGGGGGTAAACTCGTCGCGCAGGGCGATTATGCGCAGATCCTGACATCGGACACGCTGACGGGGAAATACCTCAGCGGCAGGATCGCGATCGAAGTGCCGAAAAAGCGCCGGAAATCATCCTCCTATATTGAAATCCTCGGCGCCCGGGAAAATAACCTGCGAAACATCGATGTCCGGTTTCCGCTTGAATGCCTGACGGTGATCACAGGCGTATCGGGCAGCGGAAAAAGCACCCTGATCAAAAAAATCCTTTTTCCGGCCATGCAAAAACAGTTGGAAGGCGTAAGCGACAAGGCCGGTCAATTCTCGGAACTGCGAGGGCATTATCACCGCGTGCGCCATATCGAATACGTCGACCAGAATCCGATTGGCAGGAGCAGCCGTTCCAATCCGGTCACCTACATAAACGCATACGACGACATCCGCGACCTGTTTGCCAAAGAAAAACTCTCTAAGGTCAGGGGCTACCAGTCCAAGCATTTCTCCTTCAATGTCGATGGGGGAAGGTGCGATGCCTGCAAAGGCGAAGGGACCGTGAATGTCGAGATGGTCTTCATGGCAGACGTCCAGCTTCCGTGCGAGGCGTGCAATGGCCAGCGATTCAAGAAGGAAATCCTGGAAGTGCGTTTTGAAGGTAAGAATATCGACGACATCCTCACCATGACCATCGATGAGGCGGTGGACTTTTTCTCGGCTCACAAACAGGCGAAGATCATGCAAAAGCTCCAGCCCTTGCGCGACGTCGGGCTCGGGTACGTGCAACTGGGCCAATCGTCCTCCACGCTCTCTGGCGGCGAGGCCCAAAGGATCAAACTGGCATCGTTCCTGGTTAAGGGCAGCCTCAAGGAAAAAGCGCTTTTTGTTTTTGACGAACCCACGACGGGGCTCCATTTCCACGACATCAAAAAATTGCTCGCATCTTTTGATGCGCTAATCGAAAACGGCCACTCCATCATCGTCATCGAACATAACCTGGACCTGATCAAGTGCGCCGACTGGGTCATCGACCTCGGCCCCGAAGGCGGCGAAAACGGCGGGCACCTGTTGGCGGTCGGCACACCGGAAGAAATCGCGGCCAACCCCGACTCAGTTACGGGCAAATACCTGAAGGAAAAACTTTAGCGGGCTATTAGCAATTTTTTTGTGAACTGCCTGCCATTTATGGTAAAGACCACCAGGTATTCCCCGTTGGTAAGCCCTGACGTGTCCAATTTTCCGTCGGAGCCCACTGGCCCCAATCGCCGTACGATCTTACCGTTCAGGTCCGCGATCAGGCAATCGGAGACGCCATCCATATCCAGGATCGCGAAATCGGTGGCCGGATTGGGATACAGGACCGGCTCGCGCAAAGGCTGAATTCCGGCCGACAGATTACATGTCGTGCAGGCGACGGCGAAGTGCAACGCTGCGCCCACCGATGCTTTTGCAATCTGGTAAACATACGACGGATCCATGTTGACAAGAAGATCGTTCGCGGTATGGGGAACGGTGGATTCATTCGTCTCGTAAAGGCCCGTGATCACCTCGCCATTGTTCTCAAAGGGCACGTAATCCGATCCGTAAGCATAGGACATGACCGGGTTGAGCGAAGAGTAATTCGAGACGCAGTTCATCAATTGTTGGGTCATGGCGTTCGACGCGGCGTTGTTGGCCACCGGGTTGGATTGGTCGCGCTCGCACGTCACCGATGTATTATTGCCTCCCGCCACTCCCCCAACCTGGTCGAGGTTCAGCATCAGCCTGATGTTCATTTTCGGAGTCGTCGCATTCACGACATTGGCCACAAAGTGCGTACTGCCCACCAATCCGTCCTCCTCACCTGCGAAGTGGATGAATTTTATCGAATATTCGGTGGGGATATTTGCCAGCAGCCTGGCCGTTTCCAGGATGGCCGCCGTCCCGCTCCCGTTGTCATTGGTTCCCGGTCCATTTACCGTGTCATAATGCCCGCCGATGATTACGAATATATCGGGATAGGTCGTTCCGATTTTTGTCACCACCAGATTCTTGCAGGTGGAACCGCTGTAGCTGAAAGGGTCCTCCGCCAATTGGCCGGCCTGGTAACCGTAGGCCATGTATTGGTCCTTCAACCATTGCAGGGCATTGGCCTGCGCGGGTGTCCCACGGTACTTGACCCCGAATGATTGGAATTCCGTTAACCGCGAAAGGATGTTGGAGGCCGAAACCTGGTCGGCGACGGCACCGTATGAAGGGATATAGGACTGTGCGTGGCTTCCGAAGCACGACAGGCAAAGAAGCGCGAGAACGAAATTTTTCATATCTGTGGTGCAAAAAACAAAGATACTATTACTGGAACATAATCGATTGCGCAAAAGCCGGCCTTTCGCATTTTTTCTTTGGCACGCAAATTGGAAATCACAAAATGCAGCCCGCTGCCGAGAGGCCGAAAATCGAAAGAGTAGGCGTAACCAATACCCTTGAAATCATGAAAAAATTATTACTCCTTGCGGCAATCGGCTTTTTTGCCCATGCCAACGCAAACCACGTTCTTTTCAATTTTGACAACCCGATTTCATTTCACGAACGCGGTATTGAATTTTATGTATTCCCTGACGGAACTTTCGATTTCAATACAGCGTTTTCAACTGGTGGCGACTATTATCGCGGTAACCATTCCGGCACTTACGGCTCCCCTGTTGCCGGCGGGGTTCGGATCGAACACGATAATTTTGGCCGCGTGAGAAGAATTGGCAACGTTTTTGTAAACTATGACCGCAACGACAGGGTCAAAAGAATCGGGAACGTTTATTTCAACTATCACGGGCCCTAC
This sequence comes from Bacteroidota bacterium, assembly GCA_023390775.1. Lineage (GTDB taxonomy): Bacteria > Bacteroidota > Bacteroidia > Flavobacteriales > Flavobacteriaceae > Flavobacterium. The sequence continues at coordinate 16,969 of JAEWCF010000029.1, forward strand.
ATGATCCAGGCGGGAAACATGAGATTGATTTACGACAGGCGCGGAAACATCGTGCAGATTGTTGGAGCCGTTAAAGGCCATTCATATGCAGGATATTATCAGCCCGCCTATTACGGACCGGTAAACACTAATGATTACTATTATTATAAACCGGACGGAACCAAGGAATTGATGAAGAAAGAGAATGATTAGAAAGTTGATTGGTTAGATTGGTTTGTTTGAAAGCCCGCTTCCGCAGCAATGTGGGGCGGGTTTTTTTATGCCCTTTTCCCAAGTGACGGAAGAATCTTCAGTGCAAGAGCGGAAATGTCCTCCGAGACCCTGAATCTCAAGACGGCCCACCAATACAAGAGCGACATCAGCACCGATTTTACAGCGATCGAGAGCACCGGATGCAGGTCAAGGTCCCAAAAGTAAAATACCCCAAAGAGCGCCAAACCGATGGCCAGGGCATACAGGTTGGCTCGGGTGAACGGGAAAAGCCCCATCTTGAAAACCACGAACAGCAACTTTGCCAGGCTGTAGAGCACGATCGAAATTAATGTGGCCATCGCGGCCCCGTCAATGCCGAAGCGGGGGATCGCGACATAATTTAGGCCGACCGCCAACACTCCAAGCAGAAGCCCGAGCGCAAGGACCATTCGGTAGTACCTTGAATTGAATATGATCGCGTTGTTGTTGCCCAGCATCAGGTCGAAATATTTTGACAGGCCGATCGCAAACACCACGAAAACGCCTTTGCTGTATTCTTCGGGCAACAATTCATACAGCATGTGGATGTTGATCAGTATGCCCAAAAGCACGTAGCCGCCTATGACCTGCAGGCTGGCCGAGGACTTCTTGTACAGCACATCGAGTTCCTCCTGCTTTCCCTCGTGCATCAGTTTGGCCGTAATGGGATAGGTAATCTGATGCATCGCGCGGCTGGGAACGGCCACCACCGTGGCGATGAAGATGGCCACCGAATAATATGCCACATTGTCGATCCTGAGCATTTTGCCCAACATGAATTTGTCGATGTCAAGCAAGAGCACGGCCACGCTTCCCGAAAGAATGATGAAAACCGAATAGACCAGAATCGGCCCCGACCTTGAGATTATTGAAAAATCGAATTCCGGCATCTTGATCCGCAGTGCGGCCACCGCCATCATGACGGTCGTCGTAAGGTAGATGCCGGCCGTCGCATAGATAAAGGTTACGGTCGATATTACCCCGAAATAGACCAGCAGCAAAAATACACTGATCAAAAGGCGCAACAGCACCTCCCGGATGAAGTTCCCGTAAACCGACTTCATGTGCACCTTGACCCAGGCATAAAAAACCTCAAAATAACCCATGCAGCAACCAATCACCGCAATGAGCCACACGTAGCCCGAAATGACCGGGTTTTTGTCCGATAACCACGCGGTGATTTCCGGGTAGAACAGGGCGGTGGCAATACCGATCGGAACGAAGGCCATCAGGGGCAAGATCAGCATGAATCCCAGGAATTGCGCCCTTTCCTTCTCGGTCGGGTAACCCGAATAAAATTTCACCAGCGTATTGTGCACCCCGAAGGCCATCAGCGGCATCATGATGTTTGCCGATGACAAAAGGAATGCGGTCAGGCCATAATAGGTCTTCCCGAGGAAATGCGGGTACATGAAAAGGGCATTGATGGCCCCGATCCCAAACCCGATGTAGGTGATCACGGTGTTGCGCACCGATTGCCGCATGACTATTCCCATACCCGCAATATTAGTTCGGAAAGTTGACGGGTGGTGGAAAGGCGGGTATATTTTTCAATTCCGACGGCCGATGACCGAAGATTTCCCTGTTTATACTGCACATACAATTCGCGTACGAAGTTCTTCATCTTGCCGGAGTCGCCATAGTGGAAATACTCACCGCACTTCGTTTCACCGATGATCTGCTCCACATCCGAACCTTTAGGCCCGACAGCGAGCACGGGCCGCCCCGAGGCCATGTATTCAAAGAGTTTTCCGGGCAATATCGCGCGTGTTTCGGGTGAATCGATTTCAATCAGCAGCAGGACCTGTGCCGACTGTTGCCTGGCGACCGCCTTCTCATGAGGGAGGTACGGAATGAGTTCCAGATTATTCTCGAGCCCCGCTTCCCTGATGGACCCGACCACCTCCGCCGAAACCGTTCCCGTCAATTCGAGCACAAAGTCTTCCGAAAATCCCGGGATGTCATTGCAAAGTTCCCGAAGCGCCTGCCATAAATTGAGCGGATTCCGGCCCGAGAGCAGCGACCCGATGTGGGCGATGGTAAACTTTGGGCCTGCGGCGGTTTGGACGCGTGGCTCATATCCGTTGGTGATCACGGTAACATTCCCGGCCCCTATTTGTTTGAACTCGGCCGCCGTTGACGGGCTTGTCGCAATCACGCGGTCGGCCGTGGTGAGCACGGCCTCTTCCAATTGTTTGTGCCGTTTCTGCGCGTATGCTGACAGCATCAGTTTGGAATGGTAACCGATGGATGTCCAAGGGTCACGGAAATCGGCGATCCACCTGATCTTGTGCCGACGCCTGAGTTCCATGCCGATCAGATGTACGCTGTGCGGGGGGCCGGTGGTAATGACCACATCGATATTCTGTTCCCGAATTATCCTGCCGATTCGCGATACCGATGGGCCGACCCAAAAAACGCGCGCGTCCGGAATGAACAGGTTGCCCCTGACCCAAAGGGCGAATTTCTCAAAAAATCCTGCCTTTTTGGCTGCCGGTATGATCCCCGAACTGATCTTTTGGGTCTTTGACTTTGAAAAGAGCCCGGCGAGCCCGTACGGTTCCCAGATGGGGCCGCGGAAAACCTGTACTTCCGCCGAGACCTGCCGCACCAGTTCGGGGTCGAGGATGGGGTACGCCGGATCTTCCGGGACAAAAAGTACCGGTTCCACCCCGAACTGCGGAAGATAGGTCGCGAACTTGAGCCAGCGCTGCACGCCCGGGCCGCCTGCGGGAGGCCAGTAATAGGCGACGATCAGCACTTTTTTCATTGTTCCTTTTTTCTTCGGGAAAGATAAAACGCACCCCCCGCCAGGATCAGCATGGCCAACGAGCTCAATAGCGAAATGGTGGAGCCCGTCGTGATCACTTCGGGTTCAAATTTGAATTCGATTACGTGTTCGCCTCCCGGCAATGGCATCCCGCGCAAAAGGTAATTGACGCGCACGTGCGGCACGGGTTTTCCGTCCAGATAGGCCTGCCAGCCGTCAGCGTAAAACGCCTCCGAAAAGACGGCGAAACCCGGGTTGGCATTCCGGCTCTTGTATGTGAGCAGGTTGGGTTCGTAGGCGGTTAGCGTAATCGTGGCGGTGGAATCGGCGACAAAATTCCCGGTACGGGTTCCGGGAAAATCACTCGTGTTCACGAATGCCGTCTTTTTCGAATCGAATTTGCTTAATGCCCGCATCTCCTGATCGTCGGATTTAACGCCTTTCAACTGCGAAACAAACCACGCATTTCCGTTCGCGTCGGGATTGGGCAGGACAACCTCGTTCCCTTTCTCGTCCTGTTGGATTACATACTTGACATTCAGCATGTTGTACGCTTCCAGGTTATTGGCCGCAATCTGATAATCAAAGAGTTCCTGGAACCTTCTCGGTTTTGCCGCGTGATATCCTCCGAGTGATTTGTGAAAAAACGACGAACGGGCGCTCGAGATATTGCCGGCAATCTCAAAAACGCGGTAGTGCCCCGTATCCTGGAGAATCTGCAAATCGGCCTGTGTGGGCGCAAACGGTTCGCGTACCTGTCTTGAATTCACGAATGCCTTTGCGTCGAGGTAGTTCTTGTCGAGGAGGAAAAGATCAGATACCATCAACAATCCGACGATAATGACTGCGGTGACCTGGGTAATCCGGCCCTTGTGGAAAAAGTACAGCGCCAGTGCCGACGCCACGATCAGGAATCCGGACCTGAGCAAATCGGCCGAATAAAGTGTCTGCCTGTCCTTTTTGAGCGCTTCGAGGAAATCGGGGCCGTAGTTCTCGGCGAAATACCCGTCGGACGCGCCTTCAAAAGAGAAAGTTCCCTTGACCAAGAGCAGGACCAGCAAAAGCCCGAGGGTTCCCGCCGTGGTTTTCCATAGCGCGGACCAACGCGTTTCCGGTTGCATTTTCAGGAAGGATTCGAGCCCCAGGATCGCAAGCGCCGGCATGCAGAGTTCCAGCAACACCTGGATGGACGATACCGCGCGGAACGAACTGTACATCGGGACGAAATCGATGAAGAAATCGGTCAGGAAAGCGAAATTTTTTCCCCACGACAACATCAGGGAGAGCAAGGCACCCGCCAAAAAGGCAAACCGGATGCGCCTTGAATTGAAGAAAAGTCCCATCATGGCAAGGAAAAAGACCACTGCCCCAATGTAGGCGGGGCCAGCAACGATAGGCTGGTCTCCCCAGTAAGCGGGCATCGCGGAGGCAAATTCACGTGCCTGGTCCTCGGGAGCCCCCTTGCCGATGACGAATTCATAGACATGGCTGTCAACCCCCAGGTTTTCGCTGTTGGAGCCGCCAAAAAGCCGTGGCGCCACCAAGTTGAAGCTTTCGGCGAGGCCATAGCTGTATTCGGTGATGTATTCCCTGGAAAGCGCGTCATCATTGGTTCGGGGTGAGCCGTCGGGCAAATAGGTAAGCCCCGTCTTTCCGCGCGTGGAATGTTTTGCGTATTCGGCAGTCGCCAAAAGGTTCGTGGCATTCGTCCCGATCGCAAGCAGCCCCGCCACGATAAAAATGCCTGCCGCCTTGCCAAGATGTGCAAATTCCTTTTTTTGTACCGATTTCACCCCGAAATACACCGCAAATACCAAGACCAGCAGGAGCAGGTAATACGTCATCTGGAAATGGTTTGCCTGGATCTCCAAAGCGGCGGCCACCATGGTCAGAAGCCCTCCCGCGATATACCTTTTCCTGAAGACAAGCACGATGCCCGCGAGCACCATCGGCATGTAGGCGATCGCGTGAGCCTTGGCATTGTGCCCCACTCCCAATATGATGATCAGGTAAGTCGACAAACCAAAGGCAAGCGCCCCGAAAAAAGCGCGCAACGGCCCCGCGCGGAACACCAGCAACAACACATAGAATCCGGCAAAATACAAAAAGAGGTAGTCGGCGGGGCGCGGCAAAAACCGCAAAGCCGAATCCAGCATTTTGATGTAGTTGTGCGGATACTTGGCTCCCAGCTGATAGGTGGGCATTCCCCCAAACGCGGAATTGGTCCAGTAGGGCTCGTCACCGGTCTCGGCGCGGAAATCGTTCTGCTCTTTGGCCATTCCGGTGTACTGGACAATATCGGACTGGAAGAGTTCTTTTCCCTGAAGGACCGGATAAAAGTAGATTAGGGCAATGAGCACAAAACCTGCAAGGCTCAGCAGGTGCGGATAATACTTGGAAAGTTTTTTCATCAGACCGGAACGGTTTAGCCGGGTAAAAATAAGAAAATTGGGCTACGGGAGCTCCTCATAGTCCACATATTCCCCAACCTGCCTGGAGGTCTTGGCGCGATCCTGCGAGGGCTTCTTCATGCCACCGGCGTCAAATTCATCGCGCTCGAACCGGCGCCGCATGTTTTCCTGTGCCTTGTCCATTGCCTTGCGCATCAGCACCGGCAACAAGAGCCGCATCGCGAACTTGAAGATGTAGTAGAACAGTACAATATAAAAAATGATCTTGATCGTACCGGAAAACGAAGCCTCCTGCATGGATGTGAATTTGCGCCAAATGTAAACAATCGCGACAGGTTTTTGCGCGCCGGCACTCATAAATTATTAATAAAACGCTACATTTGGTTGGCCAATAAACCACTACCGATGCGCACCTTCAAAAACATGTTGCTCCTGGGCACGATCCTGTTTTCGGGACAAAGCCAGGCCCAGTTTACCGATATCATCAATTCCAACCGGCCGGGAGAATCCATGTCGGCATTTTCCGTGGGAAAGACCGTTTTTCAGGCCGAGGCGGGCTTTTACGGCGTCCAGGAGAACCACAACCTCAATGAATACGAACTCAACGGCTTCGGCGGCGATTTGATGCTTCGGTACGGCGCATTTTTCGAGCAACTGGAAATTATCGGCGAGGTCCAGTACCAGCGGGCCGACGTGCGATTCGCGGGCGCCGGCACCGACGGGGATCTCAACGGCATCCGCCAGGCACTCATCGGCGCCAAATACCTGGTGTACGATCCCAACAAGAATTACGAGCGCAAACCCGATCTGTACAGCTGGAAAAAGAACCATTCCTTTAGGTGGCGCGACCTGATCCCATCGGTCGGGGTTTATGCGGGAGCGAACCTCAATCTATTCGACAGCCCGTATTACCCCCAGCAGGAAGAAAAAATTTCCCCCAAACTCATGTTGCTCACCCAGCATCAGTTCAACCGTTGGGTTTTCGTGACCAATGTCTACGCCGACAAGCTCATCACCGACTTCATGACCTACGGCTACGTGCTCACCCTCACCCGCGGCTTTAACCAGCGGCTCTCCGGTTTTATCGAACACCAGGGCATCAAGAGCGATTTTTATTCCGATGCCATTTTCCGCGGAGGAGCTGCCTATCTGCTCTGGGAAAATATCCAGGTCGACGCGTCAATAGGGGCCAATGTCAAGAATACGCCAAGCCTGCTCACGGGCGGAATCGGGCTCTCGTGGAGATTTGACCGCAATTATGAGGAGGTGTACCTCCGGGCGCCCAAGGACGAGCCTGAAAAATCCAAGAACGACAAGAAAAAGGAAAAAGAAAACAAGCGCAAGCGCAAGGACGCCGTGCCTACCGAAGAAAAACCCGAATGATCACCATCAAGGAAGCATTGACCCGCCGCGAGGTCGAGGATTTTGTCAAATTTCCGTTTAAGCTGTACAAGGATAATCCGCACTGGGTGCCTCCGCTCATCCACGACGAGGTGGAACAGTTTGACCGCAATAAAAATCCCGTTTTCACCAGTGCCGATGCGCATCTTTATATGGCTTATCGCAATGGGCAGCCCGTGGGCAGGATCGCCGCCATCATCAATTGGGACGAAGTCCGGGACCAGGGAAAGAAAAAGGTCAGGTTCGGGTGGTTCGATGTCGTGGACGATATCGAGGTGACCAAGGCGCTTTTGGAAAAGGTGTACGAATTTGGCCGGCAGCACCGGTTGGAATATGTGGAAGGGCCCATCGGCTTTTCAAACCTGGACAAGGTGGGCGCCCTGACCGAGGGATTCGACCAAATGGGCACCATGATCACCTGGTACAACCACCAATATTACGTGACGCACCTCGAGCAACTCGGGTATGTCCGCGAAAAGGAATTCATTGAAAGTATTTTCTCGTTTGCCAACGTCAATCCCGAAAATTTCACGAAGGCCTCCGCACTCATCAAGCGACGTTACGGGCTGACCGCGGTAAACTTCACCAAAACTTCGGTATTGATGCCCAGGGTTGACGAGATGTTCGACCTGTTCAACCATACCTACAAGCACCTGTCGTCATTTGTGGCGGTTTCCGACATCCAGAAAGAATACTTCAAGAAAAAGTATATCAACCTCATCAATCCCGAATACATCAAGTTCGTCAATGATGCCAACGGGAAACTCGTCGCGTTCAGCATCGTGATGCCCTCGTTTTCCGAGGCGCTGCAAAAGGCCGGAGGCAAACTATTCCCCTTTGGCTGGTGGCATCTGTTGCAGGCGCGCAAACACAGTAAGGAAGTCCTGTTTTACCTGATCGGGATCGATCCGGAATACCAGAACAAAGGGGTGACCGCAATCATTTTCGAGGAATACTTCAAGACCTTTACCGAGCGGGGGATCAAGACCTGCATCCGGACCCCGGAATTGGAGGAAAACCATTCGATCCACAACCTGTGGAAAAATTTCGACCCGATCATCCACAAGAGAAGAAGGACGTTCAGAAAGGATTTGTAGTGTTGGTAGTTAGTGGTTGGTGGCTTGATATATTCGATAAAGATGCGCGCCGCTTGGTCCTACATCGGCCGAAAGTTCACTAATTTTTACATTTCACCTTCTCCAGGACGATGCTGTTGCCAAAGGAAAGCGCCTTCGGGTTACGGTAGGTCACCTTGTCTCCGGTGATGATGATCTCGCCGTCACCCTGAAACATCTTGTCGCCCTTGCGAAGGAAGACCGCCTCGCGCACCGATGTCATGCCCTCGGATTCAAAAGTATAGTCGGCATATAGGGTATCGCCGATAAAAGTGCCTGAAAAAGTCCCGAAGTTCCCGTCCTTCTCGAAGAGGTTGTACTGCATCTCGCCACTTGCATTATCGGCATTGCGGGTGAGCGTCATGGTCACCGTATCCCTGTTCGCAGCATAAAGGAAACATTCTTTCAGTTCGGCCTCGACGACCGGGGGAGCCGGATCGGGTTGTGCGGTTTCCGGGGTTTCCTTCTTGTTTTTCTCACAGGAGGTAAAAAGCGCAAAGATGACAATGAGGGCAAATATTTTTTTCATCGGGAAGGTTTTGGCTTATCGTTCTTCGCTGACATCCACCGTACGCTCACCGGCAAGCTTCAGGTAAGTGCCGTTGACCAGTTTTTCGCGGACCGCCTCAAAAGCCGCAAGCGTCTGGTTGATGTCTTCCATCGTGTGGGATGCGGTAGGAATCATGCGCAGGAGGATGATTCCTTTGGGGATGACCGGATAAACCACGATCGAAAGGAAAATATGGTAATTCTCGCGCAGGTCGTTCACCAGCATCATTGCCTCGGGGATCGAACCGTTCAAATACACAGGCGTGACACAGGTATTGGTGTCGCCGATATTGAACCCGCGCTGCTTAAGGCCATTTTGCAAGGCATTGACGTTTTCCCAAAGCTTGTCCTTGAGCTCCGGCATCGTCCGAAGCATCTGCAGCCTCTTGATCGAACCCACGGTCTGGATCATCGGCAGCGACTTGGCGAACATCTGCGAGCGAAGGTTGTATTTCAGGTAATCGATGATGTCCTTATCGGCGGCGACGAATGCCCCGATGTTGGCCATCGATTTTGCGAATGTCGAAAAATAAACGTCGATCTGGTCCTGTACTCCCTGCTCCTCGCCTGCCCCCGCACCGGTTTTGCCCAGTGTACCGAAGCCGTGCGCATCGTCAACAAGCAAACGGAAGTTGTATTTTTTCTTGAGTTCGGCAATCTCCTTCAATTTTCCCTGCTGGCCCCGCATCCCGAAAACTCCCTCGGTGATGAAGAGGATCCCTCCACCGGTTTCCTGCGCCATCCTGGTGGCACGCTGCAGGTTCTTTTCCATCGACTCGACATCGTTGTGCTTGTAGGTAAAGCGCTTGCCCATGTGAAGGCGGACGCCGTCGATGATGCAGGCGTGCGAATCCACGTCATAGACAATGATATCGTTCTTGGTGACCAACGCATCGATGATGGAGACCATTCCCTGGTACCCGAAATTCAGCAGATACGCCGATTCCTTCATGACGAACTCGGCAAGTTCGCGTTCGAGCTGTTCGTGGAAATCGGTCTGCCCGCTCATCATCCTCGCGCCCATCGGGTAGGCGGCACCGTACTGTTGTGCAGCCTCGGTATCCGCTTTGCGGACCTCCGGATGGTTGGCAAGCCCCAGGTAATCATTGATGCTCCAGTTGAGGATCTCTTTTCCGTGAAATGTCATCCGCGGGCCAAGATCGCCCTCGAGTTTTGGGAAAACATAATAGCCTTCGGCCTGTGATGCCCATTTGCCCAGCGGCCCCTTATTGCTTTGAATCCGCTCAAAAAGATCTTTTACCATGATTTATCGACGCGCGTCAATGCGCTTTTCAGGTCGCAAAAATAAGATTTTGATGCGGATTGTCAACTTTTTCTTTTGGCATGGGAACTGCCACATTTAACTAATTAACCGAACCCATTTCGGAAAACCGATGATAAAAAAACGCCCTTTCGGGCGTGGGGGTCATTCCTTGATGAATTTTAGCGTCCGGCTTATGCCTTCACTTTCGACTTTCACAAGGTATATTCCGGAGGACAGCATTGACACGTCTACCGAAAGGCCTGTGGGGACAACTTCCAGGATAGACTGCCCGGTCATCGAGTGCACGGAGAGGCGGGTGATATCGGCGCCGCCGAAGTTCAGGGTATTCCGCACGGGATTGGGCCACAGGTGGAACGCTGCCAAGGATGAGTTATCCACCGAAAGGTTGCAGTTGTTGTCGATCTCAACGATAATGGGAGTGCCTTCGGTTGACGATTCGAGTTCGGGGCAGGCTTCCGGCGCCGCAGTAACGTGATACATGCCTTCCTGGGTGACTTCCAGGGTCATTTCGTTTTCGCCCGGGATCAATTGTCCGTTGCGGTACCAGCGGATATTGGTATTGTACGGATTGAAGACCTCGATGGTAAAGCTGGTCCCCGCGCAAAGCAGCGTATTTCCGTTTTCCGGGTTTTGGGAGACATTTTCAAATTCGCCGTAGCCAAAGGTAATCGGCAGAAACGCCCAAGAATCGATTTGCAGGACATTGGACTCGTAATCCACGCCGTTCAGGGTCCCCACAACCTTGATCAGCGCCTGGTCGTAGGTCATCCAGTCGTAGGTAAAGGACGGTCCCGTGGCGCCTTCGATCAACTGAAAGTCGTCGCTTGTAAACCAATATTTGTAATACCACGCATAGCTGTCGTAAGCCACATCGTTGACCACTGTTGCCGTTCCCGAACCTTCGGGGCAAAGGATCAGGTCGCCTTCGATAACCGGGTTCTGGGCCAGGATTCCCAAGGGTAGCGCCAACAAAAACAGAAGTAAAGATTTTTTCATGATGCACGATTTTGAGACGCTAATTTACGGAAAATGGCGATTGGTTCAGTATCGAAACTATGTGCCTTTCAAGGAATTTTATGATTATTTTAGTAATTCGGATGCCATTGCGCAACCCCTGCACTTTAACTTTACGAAACCGAAAACAAAATTCAATGGAACCACTCGCAAGACCTGCGTTCAAAAAGCCGGAACCCGACGACTTTTTCATCAGGATGCACCGGGAAGTCCAGGAAAAGGTACTGACGGACAAATCGCACCAGGACCGGAGCGTGGCCAAATGTATCGTCCTGCTGGTGACCTATTTCCTGTGTTACGCCGGCGTTTTGTATTTTGGGAATTCGACCTCGCTGCTGTTTCTTTTTTACATGCTGACGGGATTTTCGATGATGGTGCTTTTCATCAACTCCTACCACGATGCCGTCCATGGGGCGTTGTTCAGCAAACCCATGCTCAACAGGCGTTTTACAATGATCCTCGAACTCTTCGGTAGCAACTCCTGGCTCTGGCAAAGGCGGCACATGCACCTGCACCATCCCTATCCCAACGTCCAGAATTGGGATGTCGACATCAAGCAAAGCGATATCGTCCGCATTTTTCCCGACAGCGCGCAATTGGACCTGCACCGTTACCAGCATATCTACATGTGGATGATTTATCCACTCTACTCCCTCAACTGGCTGTATATAAGGGATTTTAAAGATTTTTTTGGCCACCGCGACAATTATGTGCGAAGGCTCGGCCCCATTCCGAAAAGAGAATATTTTAAATTGTTCGCCGCAAAACTGGTCAATCTCGGCTACCTGATAGGAATTCCGATCCTGGTCCTCGATCAGCCCTGGTACAACATTCTCTTGGGATGGCTGCTGATGCACATTGCCGCGAGCGTGCTCGGGGTCATTGCCCTGATCTCGACACATGTGGACGAGCATGCCCACTTCCCGACGGTTCCCCCGGGCGGAAAAATGGACGTGACCTGGGCAAGGCATCAGATGATGGTGACCAAGGATTTCAGTACCGGGAGCGCCGTTGCGAATTTCCTTTTCGGAGGCTTCACGCACCACGTTGCCCATCACTTGTTTCCCGGCGTCCCGCACACATATTACCCGTCCATTACGCCAATCATCAGGCGTTACGCCGAGGAAAACAACCTGCCCTACACCTCCTACCCGTTTCACGAGGCCGTGATCTCGCATTTCAGGCTCCTTCGCAAGAACGGCCGGCAGGAAAACATCTTTCAATCGGCCGAGATATGAAACTTGTCTTCGCCTCCGCCAACCCGGGCAAGATCGCCGAAATTCGGCAAATGCTCCCGCCGCACATCGAACTGCTCGGGCTTCCCGACATCGGTTGTTTTGAAGAAATACCCGAAACCGCCGATTCCATCGAGGGCAACGCCATCCTCAAGGCGGATTACGTGACCCGGAATTTTGGCTATGACTGTTTTGCCGATGATACCGGGCTCGAAGTACGTGCCCTGAACGGCGCGCCGGGCGTGCTTTCGGCGCGATATGCGGGCGAACACAAAAGCGCGTCCGACAATATGGACCTGCTCCTTCAAAATCTAAAAGGCCATGAGGACCGAAGCGCTCATTTCAAGACCGTCATCGCACTCAACCTGAGAGGCGGCCAACAGCTCTTCACCGGGATCTGCCGGGGTGAAATCACGTTTGAGCGCCAGGGTTCGGGGGGCTTCGGGTACGATCCCTTGTTCATGCCGGACGGATATGACCGCACGTTTGCACAACTTTCCGCCGATGAAAAGAACCGCATCGGCCATCGCGGCATAGCCTTCCGGGCTTTGCTGTCCTTTCTGCAAAAGTAACTGCCTGATTTTCAATTAAAATTAAATCCCTGCCGATTAGGCTATTCGGTTTATTAGCAGTACTTTTGCGCCAATTTTAAAATACTATATGAATAAATTTGAACAATTGGGCCTGAACGAATCGCTGCTGCTGGCGGTCAGGGATCTCGGATTCGAGAACCCGTCGGACGTGCAGGAAAAAGCGATTCCCGTTTTATTGGAACAGGATACCGATATTGTTGCCCTCGCGCAGACCGGAACCGGCAAAACGGCCGCATTCGGGTTTCCGCTGATCCAGAAGATTGACGCAGAGAACCGCAATACGCAGGCATTGGTGCTTGCGCCTACCCGGGAGCTTTGCCTCCAGATCACCAATGAGATTAAATTGTACTCCAAGTACGTGCCCGGCATCCACACCGTGGCCGTTTACGGAGGAGCAAGCATTACCGAACAAGCCCGCGAAGTGAAGCGCGGCGCCCAGATCATCGTTGCGACGCCCGGACGTATGCAGGACATGATCAACCGCAAGCTCGTCAACATTTCGCAGATCGATTACTGCGTATTGGATGAGGCCGACGAAATGCTCAACATGGGCTTTTACGACGACATGGTGGCGATCCTTTCAGAGACGCCGCAGGAAAAGAACACATGGCTTTTCTCGGCGACGATGCCGGCCGAAGTGGCGCGCATCGCAAGGGAGTTCATGCACGAACCCAAGGAAATCACCGTAGGTACGAGGAATTCGGGATCGGCGACGGTTTCCCACGAATTTTACATGGTCAACGCACGCGACCGCTATGAGGCTCTGAAGCGCCTGGCCGATGCGAACCCGGATATCTTTTCGGTCGTATTCTGCCGTACCAAGCGCGACACCCAACAGATCGCCGAGAAACTGATCGAGGATGGATACAACGCCGCTGCGCTCCACGGAGACCTTTCACAGGCGCAACGCGACGGGGTTATGAAATCCTTCCGCGGACGCCAGATCCAGATGCTCGTGGCCACCGATGTCGCCGCGCGCGGGATCGATGTGGACAACATCACGCACGTGATCAATTATCAGCTTCCTGACGAGATCGAGACCTACAACCACCGCTCGGGCCGTACGGGACGCGCCGGGAAACTCGGGACATCGATCGTGATCATCACCAAGAGCGAACTGCGCAAGATCAGTGCGATCGAGCGCATCATCAAGCAAAAGTTTGAGGAGAAGACGATCCCGTCGGGCATCGAGATCTGCGAGATCCAGTTGCTACACCTTGCCAACAAGATCAAGGACACAGAGGTCGACCACGAAATTGACAACTATCTGCCCGCCATCAACGACGTGCTGGAAGGCCTATCCAAAGAAGAACTGATCAAGAAAATGGTGTCGGTGGAATTCAACCGGTTCATCAACTATTACAAGAAGACCCGCGACCTTTCGGCACAGACCGCCGGAACGCGCACCGAAGTCTCTGAGGATCAGGTCCGCTATTTCGTCAACATCGGGATGCGCGACAATTTCGACTGGATGTCGCTCAAGGATTTCCTGCGCGACCGCCTCAAGCTTGGCCGCGACGATCTCTTCAAGGTGGACGTTAAGGAAGGGTTCTCGTTCTTCTCCACCGATGCCAAATACAGCGACAAGGTCATGGAGATCCTCAACAACATGCAACTTGAAGGCCGCCGCATCAACGCTGAAATCTCCAAGAACGATGCGGGGACCAGGCGCGACCACAACAACCGTGGAGGCGACTTCGGGAAACGCCCTAAGTTTGAAAAGGCTTTTCGCGATAAAGGCCCCAAACGCGAAGGCCGCGAGTCATTTGATTCACCGCGCCGCGACTCGTTCATCCCTTCGCCAAAACGTGAAGGTTCGCCCCGCCGCACCGCGAATTCGTCCGAGCGCGCACCTCGCCGCTCCGAAGGTTTCAACGATGCGCCGAGGTCCAAAAGGCCGCGCAGGGGTTAACTGTTAATTTTAGGATAATTAAGGTGAGGCTGCAGGAATTGAATAGCTGTTTGACTACTTTTAGCGCGTCAAATAAGGCCATGAGGATTCTTGCAGTCTTGCTTTTTTATTTCGTGCTGGCTCCGGCATCGGCACAGGAAACGGCTCCGCAAAAGGTTTCCGGGGTCGTGGTCAATGACAATACCATGCTGCCGGTATCCAACGTCAATATCATCAACCTCAACCGCGTGCAGGGAACGGTATCGGACGAAAAAGGTTTTTTTGAACTGGAAGTCGCCGTGAACGATACGCTGCATTTTACGCTTTTGGGATTCAGATCGTTGCGCGTTCGCGTAACCAACGACTGGCTCAAGACCCGCGAGACTACCATTTACCTTACAGAGAAAGCCATCGCGCTTGATGAAGTGGTCGTTCAGCCCTACAAACTCACGGGCTATCTTGAAATCGACTCCAAACTCATTCCGCTCAGGGAAAACCACCGGTACAGCATCTCGGGGCTTCCGCAGGGCTACGAGGCGGGCGAATATTCGCCGGGGGCATTCGGGCGCGTGCTCGGATCGATCTTCAACCCGGCCGACATGCTCTACAATTTCTTTGGCAAAAGGCCCCGGGAACTCAAGAAACTGCGGCAACTCCGCAAGGACGACACCGTGCGTAACCTGTTGGAGTCCAAGTACGACCGCGAGACGATTTCGTTGCTTCTGGGCATTGACAAAAACGAGATTGCCGAAATCCTCCAGCGGTGCAATTACTCAGATTCGTTCGTGCAGGCCGCCAACGACCTCCAGATCATGGACGCCATCAGCGAATGCTACGAGGAATACAAGATCCTCAAGAAAAAATAATCACTTCGCGTTTTCGGCGAGCCAACGCTGTTCGATCCGCTCGATGTCCTTGATGGAATGGCGGGCCCAATTGGTACGGATGACGGCGATTTCCGCTTCCGACAACCTCCAGTCCACTTCACTTTTGCGCAATCTGGTGGTGAGATCCTGCAGGATGATCGCCGCCGAAACCGAAATGTTAAGGCTCTCGGTAAAACCCGCCATCGGAATCTTCAGGAAACCGTCGGCACGGTCGATCACTTCCTGCGAAAGACCTTCCCTTTCGGTACCAAAGAACAACGCGGCGGGTGTGGAAAGGTCAAAGTCGGCCAAAAGGCAATCGTCCTGGTGCGGCGTTGTGGCGATGATGCGATAGCCTTTTTCCTTTAGCGCGTCGATGCAGCCGGTGACGGTGTCGTAACGGATAATATCCACCCATTTTTGGGCTCCCATCGCGATTTCCTTATCGATTTTCTTTCCGAAACGTTGCTCGATCACATGCAGCTGCTGCACCCCGAACACCTCGCACGAGCGCATCACCGCGCTGGTGTTGTGCAACTGGAACACGTCTTCCACCGCAACGGTCAAAAAGTTGGTCCGGCGGCTCAGGACATCCATGAACCGGGCTTTGCGGCCGGGCGTCAGAAATCCTTCCAAATATTCGAGAAGAGCCGGGTCGTGCATATTTTTTTTTCAAAATTACGGATTATAATCCCGCCCTCCCACCCGCAAGCTACCCCGCCTCGAAACTTCCACTCTCCACAATTCCCGCATTTTTCCCTAAATTCCCATTATGAAAAAGCTTGTCGTACTCACCGGCGCCGGAATTTCGGCCGAAAGCGGCATCTCCACCTTCCGCGACTCGAACGGGCTGTGGGAAGGCCATGATGTCATGGAAGTCGCCTCTCCCATGGGCTGGCGCAACAACATGGACCTGGTCCTGGATTTTTACAACAAGCGCCGCCGGCAACTGCACGAGGTCTCGCCCAACCGCGGGCATGAAATCCTGGCCGAACTCGAGCGGCATTTTGAGGTCCATATCATCACCCAGAATGTCGATAACCTTCACGAACGGGCCGGCAGTTCCAACGTCATCCATCTGCACGGCGAACTGTTCAAGGTACGCAGTTGCGGCAATATCCGGGACATCCGCCATTGGGAAAAGGACCTTTTGCGCGGAGATTGCGACGACGAAGGCCATCAGCTCCGACCGCACATCGTATGGTTTGGCGAAGCCGTCCCCGAAATGTCACGCGCCATCGAACTTGCGATGCAGGCCGATATTTTTGCCGTGGTCGGCACCTCCTTGCAGGTTTATCCGGCTGCGGGGCTGATCGATCACGCGCCATCAAACTCTGTTTTGTACTACATCGACCCGAAACCCGCCCAACTTTACCTATCGGGTCGGAATGTGCGCGTGATTGCCGAAACAGGCTCGTCCGGACTTGAAAAAATGCGAAGCGAATTATTGGAAAAAACCTGATAAATCGGGGCTTTTTGCTAAAATCGGGCTTTTATTTTTGCCCTCGAAAAGCTATATTTGCGCTTAATGCGAAATTTATGCAAGACCTGACACAGCTCAGCGCCGTCTCACCCATCGACGGCCGTTACCGAAGCAAAACCGCAGTACTTTCAAAATATTTCAGCGAGGAGGCGCTCATCCGCTACCGCATCCGGATCGAGGTGGAATACTTCATCGCGCTTTGCGGTTTTGGCCTACCGCAATTGACGAGCGTGCCGGCAAATTCGTTCGGGGCGCTCCGGGCATTGTACGAAGATTTTTCGACCGATTCGGCGCATGCCATAAAGGAAATCGAGAAGACCACCAACCACGATGTGAAGGCAGTGGAATATTTCATCAAGGATGCCTTTGAGAAGAACGGGCTTTCGCAATATCGGGAATTCATCCATTTCGGGCTGACCTCGCAGGACATCAATAACACGGCGATCCCGCTATCGGCGAAGGAAGCGTTCGAGGATGCCTACCTGCCAAAACTGATTGCGCTGATCGCGAAACTAAAAGACCTCTCGCAGGAGTGGAAAGACGTCCCGATGCTCGCCCGCACGCATGGCCAGCCTGCCTCGCCCACGCGGCTTGGCAAGGAAATCGGCGTGTTTGTCGAGCGGCTCGAACAGCAGATAAGGCACCTATTCAACATACCGTTCGCGGCAAAATTTGGCGGCGCAACGGGTAATTTCAACGCGCACCAGGTGGCCTACCCGCAGTTTGACTGGAAGGAATTCGGGAGGAAATTTGTCGAAGATTCCCTCGGGCTCCACCATTCTTTCCCCACGACGCAAATCGAGCATTACGATCATTTCGCCGCCTTTTTCGACGCCCTGAAACGCATCAACACGATCATCATCGACCTGGACCGCGACATCTGGACCTATGTTTCGATGGATTATTTTAAACAGAAGATCAAGGCAGGCGAAATCGGTTCATCGGCCATGCCGCACAAGGTCAATCCCATCGATTTCGAGAATTCCGAAGGCAACCTGGGCATCGCCAATGCGGTATTCGAACACCTGTCGGCCAAATTGCCGCTTTCCAGGCTGCAACGCGACCTCACCGACAGCACGGTTTTGCGAAACATCGGCGTCCCGATGGGCCACACGCTGATCGGGTTCGATGCCACGCTGAAGGGGCTTGACAAACTCCTGCTCAATCCCGGCAAACTCGCCGCCGACCTCGACCAGAACTGGGCCGTAGTGGCCGAAGCCATCCAAACGATCCTTCGGCGCGAGGGCTATCCAAATCCTTACGAGGCGCTCAAGGGACTCACGCGTACCCATGCGACCATTGACCAAAACAGCATATCCGAATTCATCCGCACCCTTGAGGTCAGCGATTCGGTCAGGGAAGAACTCATGGCCATATCACCGTCTAATTATCTGGGAATATAAATGAACGAAGCCGCCGAAACCTCGCACCATCTGTACCCGCTCATCAGCGATCTCGGACTGATCCTGATGACGGCGGGGGTTGCCGTGCTCATTTTCAAGAAACTCAAACAGCCGCTTGTCCTGGGTTATCTTATCGCGGGATTTTTGGCAGGCAGCAATTTCAACTGGTTCCCGTCGGTGACCGACATGCACAGCGTCGAGGTCTGGGCCGAGATCGGCGTGATCATCCTCCTGTTCAGCCTGGGGCTTGAGTTCAGTTTCAAAAAGCTGGTCAAGGTAGGCGGATCGGCATCGGTCACCGCATCGGTACAGATCGTTTTCATGATCCTGGTGGGTTTCGCCACGGGAAGGCTGATGGGCTGGAACAATATGGACAGCATCTTTTTGGGCGCGATCCTCTCGATGTCCTCGACCACGATCATCATCCGCGCCTTTGACGAACTTGGGGTCAAGGGCCGAAAATTTGCGGGAATCGTATTCGGGGCGCTTATCGTCGAGGATATCGTGGCCATCTTGCTGATGGTCGTCCTCTCCACCATCGCGGTGAGCCAGCAATTCTCGGGGAGCGATTTGCTGTTCTCGGTCCTGAAACTCGCGTTTTTCCTGACCCTCTGGTTCCTGGCGGGGATATTCTTCGTTCCTTCGCTGTTGCGCCTGGCAAAGAACCTTTTGACCGACGAAATCTCCCTGCTCATCTCGATCGCGCTTTGCCTGATGATGGTGATTTTGGCGACACAGGCCGGATTCTCGCCCGCGCTCGGGGCCTTCATCATGGGCTCCATCATCGCCGAGACCACGCAGGCCGAAAAGATCGAGCACCTCATTACGCCCGTAAAGCACCTCTTTGGCGCGGTGTTTTTCGTGTCGGTGGGGATGTTGATCGACCTCGGGACACTGGTGGACTACGCCGGGCCTGTGGCCATCATTACGGTCCTGACCATTTTTGGCAAGGCGTTCAGTTCGGCGGCGGGCGCACTGATATCGGGGCAACCGCTTCGCCAATCGGTACAGGCGGGGATGAGCCTTGCGCAAATCGGTGAATTCTCGTTCATCATCGCCACGCTCGGTATGAACCTGGGGGTCACAAGCAAATTCCTGTACCCGATAGTGGTCGCGGTGTCGGCCATCACGACCTTTACCACGCCGTTCCTGATCAAGCAGTCCAATTACATATCGGAAAAACTTGAAGCCACGCTCCCTAAAAAATGGGTCCGGGCCCTTGAAAAATATTCTTCCAACAGCGATTCGATCCGTTCGGCGAGCAACTGGCAGATCGCGCTAAGGGCCAACATATTGCAGATCGTGATCCATTCGGTGATCATCGTTGCGATCATCCTGCTGTCGTCCCAGTACATCCTGCCGATGGTTTCGCATTCCACATTTGGCAACGGAATCGCGGCCGTCATTACCCTGGTCATCGTATCGCCTTTCCTTTGGGCGCTTTCGCTCAGGCGCGTGGCGGTAAAGCAGACCGAAATCCTGATGACCGAACGCAAGTACCGCGGCCCCATCATCATGATCATCCTTTTGCGGATGGCCCTCACGCTGTTCTACCTGGGCTTCCTCATCAACATCTTCTTCTCGCCACTGGTCGCCTTCATCGCGCTGGTGGTGGCGGTAGTCGCTTACTTTTTGTTCCCGAAGGCGCTCAACCGGCAGTACCAGAAGATCGAAAACCACTTCATCACGAACCTCAATGCGCGCGAACTGGTCAAGGCCAGCCGAAGCCGCCGCGATCTGACGCCGTGGGACGGGCACATGACCTACTTCGACATCGCCGCCGAATCCAACCTGGCCGGCAAGACCCTGGAAGAATTAAGGCTTCGGGAGCAATTGGGGATCAACGTGGCTTTTATCAGGCGCGGAGATATTTCGATCAACATCCCGTCGCGCAATGAACGGTTGTTTCCCGGTGACGAGGTGTGCGTGATCGGTACCGATGCGCAAATCGCGCAATTCAAGACCTTTCTCGACGAAAACGAAATGGCCACGCCGGAGAAGCCTGTGGAAACCGATCTGGTTCTCAAGCAGGTCGAGCTCCGAAACGAGGAGTTCATCGGCAAGAGCATCCGCGAATCA
>JAEWCF010000034.1 GCA_023390775.1 Bacteroidota bacterium
GCTTCCCACTCGGCGGCTGTGAGCACCTGTTTCTTCACCACTTTTTTCCCCGATGCAAATTTGAGCACCGCCTTGGCCCGCTCGGCAGATTCGGGATGCGTGGACACCCAATATACTGCGTTCGGCACATCGGCCCCCTGCGCCATCCGGTACAGGAAATCGGCAAACGGACTGGGATCGATGCCCGCCCTGACGAGGTATTCGACCGACGCCCTGTCGGCCTCGCTTTCGAGTTTTCGGTCATACGCAGATGAGGAGAGCATCCGCACGCTTTCGCCCACCATTTCAGAACCCTGGCCGCCCGTCGCCATCTGCAACAGCACGGCCAGCCCGATTTCCTTGGCCAGCTTTTTCATGACGTGGTTTTTCTCGAGGTGCGCCAGTTCGTGCCCGAGGACCCCGCAGAGTTCGGCTTCGTTTTTTGATTCGGTGATCAATCCGGTATAGACGACCATGTGGTTGCCCGGCATCGCAAAGGCATTGACTTCATCCTTGCGGATAATGTGCAGTTTGATGCTGTCCTTTTCAATACCGTTTTTTTCGGCGATCCTGTCGAGCAATTTGCGGACCCCGGAATTCACCGAATCGTTTGTCACGACCTCCTCCTCCTCAATGGATTCCCAGAAAATCTTGCCCAGCTTATATTCGGTCCGGTCGCCGGCATTTTCGGCATTGAAGAGCTTCATGAAATCAACCTGTGAAAACGCGAGCCAGGCCCCAAGAAAGAACGCTGCCAGGGCCGAACCCTGGAATACCGCTTTTTTTACCATTACTTCCTGACCGTTAAATTAGTGAGCGCCCCAAAGAACCAAAGTTCGACATGCTTGCCCTTCCGCGTCCTGACTGCGGTCGAGATGATCGCGAAAAATTCGACCGCGTTGAGTACGATTACCGAGAAAATGTAGGCGAAATATTCATTGCTGAGCGTCTCGTCGCCAAACAGGATGGACATCGTCCACCAAAAACTGATGCTGTTGAAAACCAATAGTACCGCCTGTGAGTACAGTGCCTGGGTACAATGCCAGCGGACAAAGTAGGTGCCCTTTCGGTTGGCCAAAAAGAAGAAGAAGGTGGCCAGCAGGTTGATGATGGGCAACGGAAGCCCCGCCACCAATGCCACGAGCGACATCAGGTAACTGTTGGAAGCCTTTTCGGCTTCGTGTTCGCCGGGTTTGTAGGGAAATTGGTTGTTCATACGTCTTTGTAAATGTTCCAGATCCAATTCAGGGCGATCAATGCGATCATTGCCGCTGCGACCCAAGGGATCCTCACGGCGTGTTCAAATCGTTGCCACGCCCGCGGCAGGCTTCGTTTTCCCGTCAGCAGGTCCACCGGTATCCAGATGGGAACGGCTAATAATCCGGCGGCCAGGAGTAACCCGAGTGGATTCAGCCGAAGAGCCGCACCCACATCGCCTTCCATCAGCGCCAGTACGGAGCGCGTCGATCCGCACGAGGGACAGGGAATCCCCGTTACATTCTTGAACATGCACGGGCCAGGCCCGGTTCCATCGGCTCCCCCTCCGGCCGAATAGGCCAGATAAAGGTAACCTGCCGCACAGGCCGCGGCCAGCAACAGGTAGAGCCTTTTGGGCGTCATCAGTAAATCGCCTGAAGCAGCATGTCCATGTTTTTCTCGCGCGCGACGCCCATGATCAGGAACCAGTCGACGATGGTCCAGATGTGCAGACCGCCGCAGGTGAGCAGTTTGGCGATCCCAAGGCCCGTGTCGCCCAGATAAAAACGGTCGATTCCGAGCGATCCGCCCAAAAGGGAGATCACAAGTGCGTGCGTCGGGTTTTTGAAGTGCAGGTTTTGCACCGCGATCCATTTGTTTTCTTCGAGCGTGAGCAGCTTCTCGCGAATCGGCAAGAGGTTGTGCGACTCAAAATATTTGGCGTTCATCATCATGAACATGTCAATCTTGCTTGTGTCCATCGTTTTGTTTTGGTGTTGGTAAAAGGTCAGAACCAGGGCTTACGGCCAACCTGGTAAGTTTGGTAAAATTCCTCGTCCGATTTTACAAGGTAGATAATGCCCTCGATGAACCCGATGATTCCCCCGATACCGCATGTACAGATGGAGATGATGATCTGGATAATGCCTTCTTTGGTGTATCCCAATACGAATTTATGGATCCCGAGGCTGCCGAAAAGCAATCCGAGCACACCCGCAATGACTTTCTTGTTTTCCTGACGCATGGGTTCCGGAGTGTTCCAGGCCTCATGGCGCGGCGGATTTGGCGTATTCCAGGATTCGTTTCCGGAATTGGTTGATTGTTCCATAATCTGGTGGTTTTTGGTTTAGCGGTTAAAAGTATAAAATTTAACAACCAGGGACCAAAATGCGTTAAATGTTATCAACATTTTCGCCTGTATGGCGGATGATCTTTTCCGCGATAACCCGCGCCAATCCCTCGTGGCTTTCGAAGCTCCAACCCGCGACATGAGGGGTCAACAACACTTTTTCGGATCTTAGGAGATATCTGAGAGGATCCGGGATTTCGCCGTCAAAAAGGTGCTCGAATGAACTTTTCTCGTACTCCAGGACATCCAATGCCGCGCCGAGAATCTTTCCGCTGTCCAACGCGCCGGCAAGGTCCGTTGTCGCCACGTTCTTGCCCCGCGAGGTATTCAAAAGCCAGAACGGCTTCGCAAACGATCCGATGAATTCCGCATCCACCATGCCGTCGGTCTCAGGCGTCCAGGGAATGTGCAGGCTTACGACATCCGCCTCCCGGAAAAACTCATCGATCGGCACCTGCTGCGCATCGGCATCGCCCACGTTCGGCAAAATATCGTAGCAGATGACGCGCACCTCAAATCCCCGCAACTTCCTGGCGAAAGCGCGGCCCATGTTCCCGTAACCGATGATCCCGACGGTCTTGCCATCGAGTTCGTGGCCGCGGTTCTTCTCGCGGTTCCAATGCCCTTCGCGGACCTCGCGGTCGGCGGTGTGCAGTTTATTGAAGAGCGCCAACAGCATCGCAAGGGTGTGCTCGCCGACGGCATTGCGGTTGCCTTCCGGGGCGGCGATCAGGGCGATTCCCTTTGATTCGGCGTAGGCACAATCGATGTTCTCAAGTCCCGCTCCCACCCGCGCGATGAATTTCAGGTTGACGGCCCGGTCAATAAACTCCTTGTCAATCCTGAACCGGCTCCTAAGGACAATCCCGTCGTAGTGTGCAATCTTTGATTCGATGGCCTGCTTCGGTGATGTGAAATCGTCGTCGTTGATAAAGCCCGCATTCTCCAGCATTTGCCGAAGCAGCGGATGATTGTGGTCGAGATGCAGGATTTTTATCGGCATGGCGCAAAGGTACATAATGCCCGAATTATCTAACTTTGGAAAAAACACCCATGACATTTTTTCGGATACTACCGATCGTGATTTTATTGCAGATGGGTTCCGCATCGGCACAGACCTACCTCATCCCGACGATCCACAGCCTCCACAAAGTAAACCGCAACTACTCATATGATTCGCTACGGGCGGTGATCAAACGCCTCCAGCCGGAGGTCATCGCCGTTGAGGTGCGGCAATTCGACCTGCACGCCGACAGCCTGTACCTCGCCTCGAACTATCCGCTCGAGATGCGCGCGATGAAACTCTGGTTCCCCGATGTGAAAATTGCGGGCATCGACTGGCTGGGCGAGGAACTCGAGGGCAAACCGATTCCGCCGAATTACTGGAAAGAACAGTCCGAAATAAAGAAACTCGAAGCGGCAAAATCGCAGGATCCGCTTTATGCTCAGGAAGCCGGAAAATGTACGGCGATCCAACAAAAAAGGGGCGCTGCCCTAAGATCTTCGACATTGAAGCAGATCGTGAACGGCCCCGACACTCCGATGACCAGGGCTTTTTACAAGTGCCAGGACGAGGTGTTCGCGGGTTCGGCCCACATGAAGGTGCTCGATTTTTATCGGATGCGGGATGCCAAGATTCTGGAAAGGATCGAAAAGGTCATTGCGCAAAAC
>JAEWCF010000075.1 GCA_023390775.1 Bacteroidota bacterium
GCCCTTGGCCGGCGCTTTCTATAACTCTACATTCAAGCTCAGGATGATGTTTCGGCCCATGTCGGGGACCTGATCGGCACGGAGGCGCGAG
This sequence comes from Bacteroidota bacterium, assembly GCA_023390775.1. Taxonomy (GTDB): domain Bacteria; phylum Bacteroidota; class Bacteroidia; order Flavobacteriales; family Flavobacteriaceae; genus Flavobacterium. Next base: position 92 of record JAEWCF010000075.1, read on the forward strand.
AGGTGCGAGACATAGCGCCGGTCCAACAGGTTTTTGCCGTGGAGCGCCAGGTCCCAGCGCGAACTGCCCACTTTGAAGGAGCCGCCCACGCCCATGTGTAAGAGAGCGTATTCGGGTGTCCGGAACTCGAACTCGCCCGGGCGGTCCTGCTCGGCGAAGTATTGCACCGTCAGCCTTGCAAATCCATCCTTCACTTTTCCGAAATCGAATTCAGTACGCAAAGTATTAGACCAGGATTTGGCCGGCATCAACGGCAGGCTTTCACCATCGCGCCGCTCGCCGGTGACGGTCTCGAAACTGCTCTCAAAATGCAGCCAGTCCAGCGGGTGCGGGTGGAAATGTATTCCGGCCTCGCCACCATAAAGCGTCGCATCGGCCTGCGTATATCGGTACACCGGATTTTTCTCGACAAATTCACCCGTCGGCGCAATGAAAATATAACGATCGATATGGTTGTAAAACCCGTTTACGAAAAACTCGAAATGCCCCGATTTCAGTTCGACATTGAGGTCGGTTTGGATATTTTGCTCCGTTTTGAGATTTGCGTTGCCAATTTCGAAGCGGTTGCTGCCCTCGTGCTCGCCGTTTGAGGTGAGCTCGGCCAGATTGGGCGCCCGGAAGCCGCTCGCAAGATTGAGCCTCGTGGTCAACTTGTTACTCCAGTTCGTGCGTAATCCCGCCGAAGCATTGAAACTCGAGAAGTTTTTATCAACCGGCGCGAAATAGGCTTCGTCACCGCCGCCCATTTCAACGGTTTCGATTGCCCGGTAATCATAACGCAGCCCGGCCTGCAAAACATGCTTGTCAAGATCGAGATTGGCGGTCGCGAAAACCCCGGCATCGCGCACCGTTGCGTCGGGGATCAGGATTTCGGGCGCGGTGTTGGCATTCGACTGGAACATGCCCTGTACGCCGGCAATCACCGCCAGATTTTTGGGTTTCGGGAAGTGGAACCGCAAGTCGTAATTGGCCGTGGATAGCTTCATCCGCAACGCGGGATCCTCCGTGTCTTCAAATTCCTTGCGGTCGTTGAACACATAGCCGATGTTCGCCTCGAGAGAAGCGTTGCCCAGGAAAATCTTGTTCTGCAGGCTCAGGATGTGCGAGCCCACTTCCTGCCGCGGAAATTCGGGTGAGCGGCCGTTATCGTTTCCTCCGTATTCGCCTTCGGGCAAACCCGTTGACAGCCGGTTAAAATTATACCTGAGTACACTTGAAATATTTTTGTCGGAGTATCCGGCTGCGGCTTTAATATCGGCTTCCGAAAATCGGGTATTGAGCACCCGGCCGTCTGGAATCCGGTAATCAGCATGGCTTGAAAATCCGCCGCGCAACAGGAATTTCCACTTTTCCTTCGAGGTTTTAATTCCGATACTTGTCACCGAACCCAGCGTATTGGCCATCAATTTTTGGTTCAGGTTATACGTTGTCTGGTTGGCGTCGGCAAATCGTTCGGAGTTGAAGTAGAGCACGCCGCCCAGCGCATCGGAACCATAGAGCAGCGATGCGGGGCCTTTAATCACCTCGACACTCTCCATTCCCGACTCATTAAGGCCAAGTCCGTGCTCCTCGCCAAATTGCTGGTTTTCCAGCCGGACGCCCTGCGTATAGACCAGGACTCGGTTACCGCTGAGCCCGCGAATGACCGGCTTGCCTATGGACACGCCTGTCGAGACCTGCGAAACGCCCGGAATGGTGGCAAGCCCGTCGGTAATTGTGGCGATTCCCCTTTGTTGCAAATTCTTCAAAGATGCGTGCTCAACCTTCATGACATTTTGCGATTGCAAACGGTTGAAGGCGGTAGACACGATTACTTCGTCCATTTCATGGATTTGAGGTTCGAGCGAGATGGCAATCGTATTATCGCCCGTGACAATCGTGACCTGTTGGTTCCACGTCTTGTTTCCCGCCGCCGATGCCACGATGGTGATTTTCCCCGCAGGAAGTCCCTGCAGGATGAATTTTCCTGAGTCGTCCGTCAGGGTTCCCTTGTGAAGGTCGGGCGCATATACCGATGCGGCCGCAATGGGTGATCCGTCGACTGAATTGAAGGTACCCGCGAGACGGTTTTGACCAATAGCCAAAACGCCCGTGCCCAAGAGGGCAAAAAGCAATATTTTCATGGATATGTTTTTACTGTTAAACTCGAGATTTCGGCTTACAGTAAGGCGGGAGGGCCACGCAGCGTGAGAAGGGCGCCTCCAAACGCGGCCGGAGAGCTTTCCGGAACGATAAAATCCACCCGTGCCGACGGAGCTTCGGCCCATACATTGAGCCGGAATGCCATCGCAGGCGTGTAGTGGGCAAAGGTAAATTCACAGGAAAAGCACGTCTCGGTGTCATTGTGAGCGTGCCCTACCTCGGTTTTGCCAATGTTATAATGATGATCGCAATGCGGGTTCGAGAATTGCTCGACCAAATGCTCGGTAGCATGGAAGGATTGGAACAGCATCGCGAAAAGCATCGCGGCGCCCAACCAAAAATTCGCTATCCGGAACTTATTTTGCAAGGAATTGCGTATTTCGTTACACCAATTTTTTAGCCACAAGGTATTCGGCGATCTGCACCGCATTGGTCGCAGCCCCTTTGCGAAGGTTGTCGGCGACGATCCACATGTTGAGCGTATTGGGTTGGCTCTCGTCCCGGCGGATCCGGCCAACGAACACCTCGTCCTTTCCTTCGGCATAAAGCGGCATCGGATAGGTGAACGTGTCAATATTGTCCTGGACCTTGATGCCCGGCGTTTCGTGCAAAATCCTTCGGACATCGTCAACATCGAATTCATTGTGGAATTCCACGTTTACGGCCTCGCTGTGCCCGCCTACAACCGGAACGCGAATGGCGGTCGCGGTAACGGCAATGGTTCGATCGTCCAGGATTTTCTGGGTCTCACGCACGAGTTTCATTTCCTCCTTGGTGTATCCGTTTTCCTCGAAACTGTCGCACTGCGGGATCGCATTGCGGTGGATGGGATATTTATAAGCCATCTCGCCCTGAATCCCGGCATATTCGTTTTCAAGTTGCTTTACGGCCTTGACGCCAGTCCCGGTAATGGATTGATAAGTGGAAACGATGACGCGTTTGATCTTGTATTTCCTATGCAACGGCGCGAGCGTAAGTACCATCTGGATCGTCGAGCAATTGGGATTGGCGATGATTTTGTCGGTTGTGGTAAGCTCCTCCGCATTGATTTCGGGAACGACGAGTTTCTTGCCCGGGTCCATCCGCCATGCCGATGAATTGTCGATCACGGTCGTCCCAGCTTCGGCGAATTTGGGCGCCCATTCCAGCGAGGTCTCGCCTCCGGCAGAGAAAAGCGCGATGTCCGGCTTCATGGACACTGCTTCGGCGAGGCCCACTACCGTATAGCTTCGTCCGGCAAAGGAAATCTCCTTGCCCACCGATTTCTCCGATGCCACGGGAATGAGTTCGGTGACGGGAAAATTTCTTTCGGCAAGGACTTTCAACATGACTTCGCCAACCATTCCGGTGGCACCAACAACTGCGACTTTCATTCGGAAATTATTTGCCGCAAAAATACGAAACTAAATGGCACAAAAAGAAGAACCGCCCAAGGGTGCGGGCGGTTTAGGGTTAAAAAATATGTAATATAGCGGTACTACAGGTTTGGACGGTTTTTGAGCGCGTCGCGGATTTCCATGAGCAGCTTTTCCTCGTTGCTCGGGGCAGGCGGTGCGGCTGGAGCATCGGCTTCCTTCTTGCGCGTGGCGGCGATTCCCTTAATTACCAGGAAAAGTACTAACGCGACAATCACGAAGTTTATGATGGCCGAGATGAACATTCCGTACTTCACGCCTCCCATGACCGTCAGTTCCTCGATCCTGGAGAGGTTCGCGGCATCAAGCGCAGGCTTGAGAAGAAGCGGTGTGATCACGTCCTCGATAAATGAGTTGACAATTTTGCCGAACGCCGCACCGATGATCACGGCAACCGCAAGTTCAACCACATTGCCTTTCATGGCAAATTCCTTAAATTCTTTAATTAATCCCATAGTGATTGGTTTTTGTTTGCCTAAATTAATAAAATATTCTTAAAAAATTTATTCGCGGTAAAAAATGCGTTTGACGCGCTGGGAGATGGAGGTCAAAATCTCGTATGGGATCGTGTCCAACGCCTTTGCCATCTCGGTTGCATGCGGATGCTCTCCCAGCAAAATCACCGAATCTCCCTCCCTGCACGGGATATCCGTAACATCAACCATTAGCATGTCCATGCAGACGCTTCCCACGATAAGCGCCTTATGGCCGTGGGCCACCACATATCCCTTCTCATTGCCCCAATGGCGGGAAATGCCGTCGGCGTACCCGATGGGAATTGTCGCGATCACCGATTGGCGTTTGGCAACGAACCGCCTGCCATACCCCACGCTGTCGCCGGGAGGGATCGTGTGCAGTTGTGAAATTACCGATTTCAGTGTGCCGACATTTTCAAGCATGGGCTGTTCCGACGGGTCGTTGGAAATTCCGTAGAGGCCAATGCCCAGGCGGACCATGTCGTATTGCGCCTCGGGAAAATGAGTAATGCCGGACGTGTTCAGGATATGCCGGATGGGTTCGATATCCAGCTCGCGGATAAGAGCCGAAGACAGGCTCTCGAACGCCTCGATCTGTTGAAGGGCAAAATCCCGGTGCTGCGGATCGTCGCTGGTGGCCAGATGGGAAAAAATGCTTTTGACAAGCACACTTTTTGTATCACGCAACACCAAAATCAACTCCTCCAGGTCCCCGGCGGTGAATCCGAGCCGGTGCATGCCCGTGTCGAGCTTGAGATGGATCGGGTAGGAGGTGACGTTCCGGTCGCGCGCCATCCGGATGAAGGCTTGCAGCCCGCGCATGCTGTAGATTTCGGGCTCAAGATTATGCTGGATAATCGATCCGAAACTCGTCAGCTCCGGGTTAAGCACCATGATGGGAATGGAAATGCCCGAATTTCGAAGGGCGATCCCCTCATCGGCGAAAGCCACGCCCAGGTAATCGCAATTGTGGTGCTCGAGGAGTTTCGCAATCTCGAATCCGCCATTGCCATAACCGAAAGCCTTCACCATGACCATCAACTTGCAGCCGGGGCGCAACTTGGAGCGGTAAAAATTCAGGTTGTGGCTTACGGCATTGAGGTTGATCTCCAACACCGTCTCGTGCGTTTTTTCTTCAAGGGCGCCCACGATCTGCTCAAAATGGAATTGGCGCGCACCCTTGATCAGGATGGTCTCGGATGAGAATTCGGGCATTTTGTCCAGGAACGAAGCGGTATCCGGAAAAACCTCGATTTGATCGAACCGATCAGCGTGCCTGGAAATCTCGGGGCCGATGCCAATGATGCGGCTGATCCGGTTCTCGCGCAACATTTGGAACGCCTGGGTGTACAGCGCATCCGCCGGAACTCCGCTCTGCAGGAAATCCGAAAGGATCACCGTCTTTTTCCTGTACTGTTTCTGGCTTTCCAAAAAATCAAGTGCGATACGCAGCGATTGAAGGTCGAGGCTGTAAGAATCGTCGATCAACGCGCATCCGCCGATCCCGTTCTTGATGGAAAGCCGCATGCTTACCGGAAATAGGTTGGGCATCCGACGCGAAATAATTTCGGGCGAATATCCCAGATAGAGCATAACGGTCGCGCAGGTGCAGGCGTTCTCAATAGAAGCAGCATCGGTAAAGGGAATGCGGAAAGTAAAGTTCCCCTGGCCGGATTGCGTGGTGATTTCGGTAAAATTATTGCCTTCGACAGGCGTAAAGCGGACATCGCCATGGTCCGAATCGCTCCAGGTGAATACCGGCATCGAGCTACTGCGGAGGTCTTTGTCCCTGCCGATGACTTTTGTGGCCGAACGGAATAGCATCAGTTTTTCCCGCACCTTTTGTTCGCGCGAGGAAAATCCTTCGTCATGCGCGCTGTTAAGGTTGGTCAGGACGCCGAGGGTAGGGTCAATGATCGTGGCCAGCCGTTCCATCTCGCCGGGACGGGAAATTCCGGCTTCGATAATGGCCAGGGTATGTGAGGGCCCGATTCCCAGGATGGAAAGCGGCACGCCCGATTGCGAATTGTAACTTTTTGGGCTTCGTGCGATATTGTACTCAGGGCCCAGGAGGTAGTTGAGCCATTCCTTTACGACGGTTTTTCCATTGCTCCCCGTGATCGCGATTACGGGAATGTCGAATTGCGCGCGGTGCCTTGCGGCAAATCCCTGGAAAGCCTCGAAGGTATCGGGAACCACGACGGCAAATGCGCCCTCCGGAAGCTTTCCCGTATCCGACACCACGAAAATTCGGACTCCGCGGTCATACAATTCGGGAATAAAGTCGTGGCCGTTATGGTTGGGTCCCACAAGCGCGAAATAGAGCGTACCCGGCCCATTGTGGAGCGATCGGCTGTCAATGGAGACATGCGTGACGGGGCCTGTGGGTTCTCCCACCGATCGGGCTCCGGGCAAGCGAAGTATATTTTGGAGGTCGTACGTCAAGGTCCGTTCTTAGGGATTTTTCGCGCATAGAAACCCGCCTCGTTTTCCTGAAGTTCGCGCATGGCGGTGAAATAGGCGGCGCGGCTCAGGGGTTCGTACTCCTCGGTTTCACCCAAAAGCACGAGGTTGTCGCTTTCTGCCTTGCGGAAACTGTAATTGGCAAGGTTCCCCGTCCGCGTGCATACCGCGTGTACCTTGGTGACGTACTCGGCGGTGGCCATCAGCCCGGGCATCGGGCCGAAAGGGTTACCCTTGAAATCCATGTCGAGCCCTGCAACGATCACCCGGATGCCTGAATTTGCAAGGTCATTGCACACCGAGAGGATTTCATCGTCAAAAAACTGCGCCTCGTCAATCCCGATCACCTCGCAGCCCTGGGCCAAGATTCGGATGTTTGCGGCAGCGGGCACGGGAGTGCAACGGATTTCGTTTGCGTTGTGAGAAACCACCCGTTCATCGTGGTAGCGCGTGTCTATGGCGGGCTTAAAGATTTCGACCTTTTGCCGGGCAAATTGCGCCCTTTTCAGCCGTCGGATCAGTTCCTCGGTTTTACCCGAAAACATGGAGCCGCAAATCACCTCAATCCACCCAAACTGCTCCTTATGGTTGACCGTATTTTCGAGAAACATTTTTTACTTTTCTGGCTTAAAAAGGGTTTGAATTGTCTTGTTTGTGCGTAGATTTGTAACTAAACAAAAATATTAAAATTCACCCCGACGTAGCACCGCAACAGCAAAAGTTATGAAAAAAAAGCTTGAAGCCGAACTGATCAGCATTGCCCACCGGATCCTGAAGTTGAAGAACCGCAGCGACCTGGACCAGCTCCATCG
>JAEWCF010000076.1 GCA_023390775.1 Bacteroidota bacterium
CGTGGGGCTCGCGCCCGCGCTCCTTCCCGACCCGGCCGTCCTGATCCTCGATGAACCCACGACCGGACTGGATCCCAATCAGCTTGTCGAAATACGCCGCGTGATCAAGGATGCAGGCAAAGACAAGACCGTGTTTTTATCGACGCACATCCTTCAGGAAGTTGAAGCCATCTGCGACCGCGTGATCATCATCGACAAGGGAAAGATTGTCGCCGACAACAAACTGGGCAAGATCATCGAGGTTCAAAAGCAGGTCATCGAAGTCGAATTTGACAAACCGGTCGAAAAGTCGCTCATCGACAAAATCCCCGGCCTCGAACAAGCCACCGGAATCTCAGGCACCACCTGGGAACTCGTTTTCCCCGCCGAACCCGATCGCCGCCCCGATGTTTTTGACTTCGCCGCCACAAACGGGCTTCGGGCTTTGCAGATTTCGCAAAAGACCCGGAATCTGGAGAGTGTGTTTAGGGAGATGACGAAGTAGTTTTGGGTTTTGGGTTTTGGGATTGAAATTGCAAAACAACAAACTTTCGAGACATAATTTGCAATGGATTTCTATTCTTACACTTAATGTTATGAGCGAAAATCACGATAATTAATGCGATTGGACTCAAAACCCATTACCCAAAACTCACAACCCATAAATTACCCTCCCCACATAATGCTCTACCACCTCCACCACAGGCGGCTGGCTTACGCAAATGACATTTCCGGTTGAGTAGATGTTGCCCGATAGTTTGGTGACCGGGTGCACGATCATGTCGTTTGAGCTTCGGTGAAAGACCTCAACCTCATTGGCGATCAGGTTTTGACCCTCGAAACGGCCCATGTCGTTATAAAAATTGACCGATAAAAGATCGGTTTGCCCGTCCAGGTAAAAAGCGGCAATGTTGTTCCCGGCCACATAGGTCAGGTCGTTGTTTACCGAAAGATGGAAATCCCCCGTGCCGACACCTCCAAAGGTATCCATCGCGTAGAGCCGCAGGATCGGGTAGGTCAACGTTCCGACGGAGCGGATGTCGCGGTCGGTGTTGGAATAGACCTCGGTGAGCGATGGGGCCGTTACGTGGACGACGACATCGCCGTGTTTGCGGACCCAATTGCAACCCGAATCCTCCGAAATCTTCAGGACTCCATCGGCAACAAGGACGCGCACATCCTCTATGAAATTCTCGCCGGCCTCGACCGTCGCCGAAAATTCGTCGCCTTGAGCGATCATGACGGAAACACCCGGAAAAACCATAATCTTGTCAAAGGCCGGAACCTCGACCTCGCGCAGGATCCGGTTGCCCGAACTCTGGATGCAATCCTCCGAAATCCCGCAACCCGAAAGCGCCAAAAGCAATATTGCGACTAATCTTTTCATAAGCGTATCCCGATTCCCAGTTCGATGGCCTCGGCGCGCGCCGCATGTGACTTGAGCGAAAGTGCGGCGAACCATTTGTCCGAAATATAATATTTTGTCCCAAGGCGCTGATAAAAATCGATTTCGTAATCAAAAGGCTTGTAAACGTAATAACCCACCTGCGTTTCGATCGAAAGCCTGTTGATGAAAAGCTCGTGCCCGGCAATGACCGCGACCCGTTTGTAATCGGTATCGGGGTCGACTGGCGGAAGTTCGGGAAACGCCACCGACATGTATTCGATGTAATCCTTGAGGTACATGGAGAAGAACACATCGGCACCCAGCTGCAGCGCGCTCTTTCTTCCAATGCGCTTGTCGGCATACAGACCGATGTGGTAAAAAGGCTTCTGCCCCGAATGCGCGACCGGGCTCTCGCTGATGCCGGTTCGGACGGCGATGTTGTATTTGATGCGCTCCGAATGATCTTTTGAGATAGTATCGGCGACAACGTATTCCCTTTCGGCACCCAAATCATAGACCACCGATGCCGATGCCGCAAACGTATTGATGCCGCTGTTGGGCGATTTGAAACGGCCGTTGGAGAAATGCGTCAGCGCGATGCCGGCCCGGAACCCGAAATTGCGCCAAACCCGCTCGCGTGAGTACTGCAACATGAACAGGTTGCTGCTCATGAACCTGGATCCGAAGGCGTTGTTCTTGAAATTGGTCTCTTTGTCATACGGATTGGTGGTCATCGCGATGCCCTGCGAAATGCGGAACATCAGCCGCCTGCCAAACCCGTAGAAATTGTAATGCGCCCCGATCGCATAGGTCTTGCCCAGGTATTTGTTGGCGAGGTCCTCATACTGGAAAGAGAAACCGTAATCGGGATAATTGAAGGCACTCTGCCATTCCTTATCACCATAAGTCCTCTGGTTCCACGCCAGGATCACGCCGCTGGGATGGCCCTTGATCAGGTGACCGATGTCGTCTTTGTGACGGTAGATGTTTCCGTAAAAGTAGGTGGCCTCCAGGTTTGAAGTCTCGCCCGTTTGCGCCACGACCTGCAATCCGAATAGTATTACCAACAAGACGATCGCGTGCCGCATGCCGCAAATATATCCTAAAAAACCGCTTTGGCAATCTCGCGGATGTTGTCGCTCTTGCCCATCGAATAATAATGCAACACCGGGATTCCCGCCGCAATGAGCTCTTTGCTTTGCGCGATGCACCATTCGATCCCAACCTGCCGCACGGCATCGGCATCGCCCGCGCGCACCACGGCCATGATCAGGTCGTCGGGGAGATCCACCTTGAACCGGTGCGGGATCTGGTTGAGCTGCTTTTTGGTCGAGATCGGCTTGAGTCCGGGAATGATTGGGACGGTAATGCCTTCCTTTCGGCACTTGGCCACGAAATCGAAAAATTTTTTATTGTCGAAAAACATCTGCGTCACGATATACGACGCCCCGTTTTTGATTTTCTGCTTCAAAAAGTAGATGTCGCTGTCCAGGCTGGGCGCCTCCATGTGCTTCTCGGGATAGCCCGCCACCCCGATGCAAAAGTTGGTCGCCGCCGAGTTCTGCAGGTCTTCGTCCAAGTAAATTCCCTTGTTCAGGTTCGCGATCTGGGTCACGAGTTCGCTCGCATATTGGTTGCCTTCCTTCTCGGCCCTGAAATACGTCTCGTTGCGGATCGCATCGCCGCGCAGCGCCACGACGTTCTGGATGCCCAAAAAATCCATGTCGATCAAAAAATTCTCGGTGTCCTCGCGCGTGAACCCGCCGCAGAGAATGTGAGGAATCGCATCAACCTGGTACTTGTTCTGGATCGCCGCGCAAATCCCAACGGTTCCGGGGCGCTTGCGAACGATCTTCTTCTGCAAAAGCCCGTTGCCGAGCTCCTTATACTCAAATTCCTCGCGGTGATACGTCACATCGATGAACGGCGGGTTGAACTCCATCAGCGGGTCGATGCTGTCAAAAATGGACTGGATGTTCTGCCCCTTGAGCGGCGGCAGGATCTCGAAGGAGAAAAGGGTTTTGGTGGCGTTTTGTATGTGGTCGGTTACTTTCATTTTAGTGGTTAGTTGCTGGTGGCTGGTGGCTTGGAGCTGCAGCTGCATGTATAATTCTTATAATTTATTTCGATGATGGTTAATATATCCGTTCAGCAATTTTTTGCAATTCTGAATAAGAACAGATAATTTCATAAAATCATTTTTTTCCAAATACTGTTGATCAAGAGCAAGGAAACATTGGGTTTCGATTTCAAAAAGAGAACCGCGGGCAATGTGCAGGAAATGCAAAATCTCTTTTACACCGTTTCTGCCACAACCCTCTGCAATATTGGACGGGACCGAAACGGCCGTACGACGCAACTGACTTGTTAATCCAAATATCTCGTCTTTCGGAAATTTTGACGTTAACTCATAAATATTGTTTGCCAGTATTCTCGAATTTTGCCAAACATTAAGTTTTGTGAAGTCCATTTTTCGCACAATATCGCGACTACTTCCCTGCTTTATTTCCATTTTAGCCGTACCTTTAATCCCTACTTTTTCACTAGCCACTAGCCACTAGCC
>JAEWCF010000079.1 GCA_023390775.1 Bacteroidota bacterium
GGTTATTTTGTGGCGCCCCGAGGTCATCCGGAGTTGCAGGGCGGCGTCATAAAAGTGGAAATTTTCGTCCGTTTTGGGGATTTCGGCCGAGGTACCGTCAGGCTGTGTCACGACCGTATTCTGGAAAATCCGGTCCCTGTAACGTTCATAGGTGGTGGTTTGGAGCCAGTCGGTGTAGGAACGTCGTCCCGATAACATTAGCGTCGCCTTTTTAAAGATGGGCGCCTGCGCGATGAATTCGGCACTGATCATATTGACGGCCGCCCCGTACGAGGGTTCATCGCCGGTCTCCCGTGACGAAATTTCCACGATGCTTGAGACGCTTTCGCCAAAACGTGCCGCCGAACCGCTTTTGACGATGTTGACATGCCGTACCGCCGAAGGGTTAAACCCCGAGATCAATCCAAAGAAATGCCCGGTCTGGAACATCCTGATCCCGTTCCACAAAAAAAGGTTCTGGTCGTGGGTGCCTCCGCGGACGTTGAGGTTTGAGACCGATTCGTCGGCGCTGTAGATGCCGGGAATCTGTTGCATCGCCTGCAGCACGTCGGGTTCAGCCAAACCGGGCAATATCCCGAATTTGGGCGGCCGCACGGTAAAAGCTCCCTCCGCCGTTTTCCCGATTCCTGCCGCGATGTACGGCTTGGCCGTGACATCCGCAAGCTCGGCGATGACGGCCTCGAGTAATATGGCGGGGCAATCGGGGACATACAGATCCTCGGGATTGATTTCCATCGGCAAGAATCCCTGGTGCCGGATCGAAATCGTCTCCGGGGTCAGGGCAGGGAGTTCAAAATAGCCGTCTGCACCGGAAGAGGCGACGACACTGCCCGCAACCATCACGGCGGCATTCTCCACGGGCTCGCCGCTCCCGCGCTGGCGAAGGTATCCGCAAAGCGGCTTGTCCATCCGCCGGTCATTGGTAATGGTATAAAAATTTCCGGTCCGGGTAAAACGGAGCCTCGTCTCGCGCCGCAGATGTGCGATCTTATCTTCAAGTGAAAGATTGGCGCCGGGCGCCAGCACCCGGTACACCACGATCTCCTCCTCGATATAATTGAACCGTACATTATGTTTGCGTTCAATGGCGGTGAGTGCATCGCGCAGCGGAATGGCGTCCTGCGCCCTGGCGGAAAGGCCAAGGGCAAGCATCAAAAAAAGCAGAAGGTTAGGGGCGCGCATCGGCAGGGATAAGCGTGACGCCGTTTCCTGATTTGACGATCTCAAGATGGTACACCGAGGCCAGTACCGACAGCGCCTGGTCGAGGTTCCGGGCCGGCAAAGTTCCCGTAAACAATTGTTTTGTCTGCACGCCACGGAGTTCGATGCGGATATTTTGGCTGCGGTTCAGTTCCGATATGATGCCTGTCAGGGACTCGCCGGCAAAGGTAAGTTCGCCGAGCATCCAGTCCGGTGAACCCGCCATTTGCGGAAGCGCGGCCGGCTCGCCCGATTCAAATGCGAGGGCCTGTCCACGGGTTAAAATATGCGTTGCGCCGTTGTACTGGACCTTTACCCGGCCCTCGTAGCACATCACCTCGAAACGTTCTTCCCTTGCGCTCACGTTGAATTGCGTTCCCAACACCGAAACTTCGCCAAGCGGCGTATCCACGGTGAACTTTTGGCCTTTCGCCACCTTGAAAAAAGCCTCGCCCTGCAGCTCCACAGTCCGTCGGGAACCCCAATTCCATTTGGTGTAAGTCGCGCGGGAATCCGAATTGAGCACCACCTCCGAGGCATCGGGAAGCAAAAAGGTGTGCTGCATCGCGATTCCGGCCTTCTCCTCAACGGGTAAAACCGCCCTGATGAGCCAGCCAATGCCCAGGAGCAAAACGATTGCCGCGGCGGCACGCAACCAGGCGCGGTCCATCAGCCTGATCACCTTTTGTTTGGGAGCTGAAAGAACATGGCGCAACATCGGCTCACCGTCAAAATCGGGTGCCGAAAATTGAGCGGATGTTTCCGCTATCCTGTGGAATTCCTCGTACTGCGGCGATTTTTGGAACTCGGCAAGCTCATCCGCCGTCATTTCTCCGGCCATCCATCGTGCAAGTTTGTAATCTTCTTCCATTTCAGGGCATTTTATTAAAAACATCCTCGGGCAATTTTACCCTACTTTCCTCCCCATATTTTCGCGCAGGGACAAGAGCGCCCCATGAATCCGTTTTTCCACCGCTTTTACCGAAATCCCCAGCATGTCGGCGATTTCGTGGTATTTCTTGCCTTCGATGCGGTTGAGCAAAAAGGCGGTGCGCTGTCCTTCGGTCAAATTGGCGATGGCCGCTTCGAGCCTTTGGCGGAACTGTTCTTCCTCCACCAGGAATTCGGGACTGAGGTTTGTCGATGAAGCAGGCGCATGCGACTTAGCGTGGGACAGGACCACTTTTTGGTGCGCGATCTTGTTGAGCGACGCATTGTTGGCCACCGTATAGAGAAAGGACTTGGCCCTTTCCAATGGCACGTCCGAACATTTTTCCCACAACTTGACAAAGGCTTCCTGGGTCATGTCGTCGGCCTGGTCCCGGTCGCCAAACTTGAAGTAAAGGTAATTGCGCAATGCCTTCGCGTGGCTGCGAAAGAACTCGGAAAAAACAGCCTGTCCGCAGAGGCCCGGCCCGGCATTGTCCATGAGTGGTTTTTTGGCAAAAATAAAAATAATCAAAAACGGGGTAGGGTAAATTGAAAGGACGCTGTTTTATTTTCGAAATCGTGACCAACATGAAATATTTTGCAACATTCCTGATCCTTCTTTCGGCGCTGGCCACGGGTTGCCAACAGGAGGAAAGCATCGTGCAACAGGCTCCGGCGGGCCTGACCGCATCGTCTGCCCTGGGAACGCTCCTCTCGCGCGTTTCCCAAAATCCCACCGCGATGGACAACATCCTCGACAATTCAAGTTGTTTTGGCGTGAACCTTCCCGTCACGGTTCTGGCCAACGGGCAGCAGCTTACCATCACTGACGATTCGGGGTACCAGGCGGTCGCCGAAATATTCGCGCAATCGGCAAGTGACGAGGATACCGTCGAGTTCATTTATCCGATTACCGTCACCTTCCAGAATTTCCAGCAGCAATCGGTTGCATCGGCGGCGCAAATGCAAAGCCTTATGGTCCAATGCGGCACCGACGACGGCCTGGACGAGATTGCCTGCGTAGCCATACAGTATCCGGTGACCATCAACACCTATGACACGCTCAATCAGCAAGCGGGCAACACCACGGTCAACAGCAATGCGCAATTGTTCAACTTTCTGGTATCGGCTTCGAATATGGTGCTTGAGGTGGTTTATCCCATCAGCGTAAGCATTTCGGGCGGAACTGCCATCCCGGTCAACGGCAATACCGAACTTGCAGATCTTATAGAGGGCGCCATCGGGACCTGCGGCAGTGGCGGCCCAGGCCCGGCTCCCCTGGACGAATTGGCCGAAATACTCACCGGCGGCAGTTGGTATGTCTCCTACTATTACCATAATGAGGATGAAACCGGCGACTATGCGGGGTACGTGTTCACTTTTTCGGCAAACGGGACAGTGGCTGCCGTAAAAAACGGCAACACCTACAGCGGTTCCTGGAACGCGCATCTCGAAGGCAGCACCCAATTCCTGGACATCGACTTCAGCAGTTCGAACCTTGGCGACCTGGATGACGACTGGCGCGTACTGGAGTTCAGCGAACAAACGGTACGGCTTCGGCAGGACGGCGGCGGCAATGACCCTGACAGGCTTCATTTTTCCAAAATCTGATGCGATGGGCGCGGGCAAACTCTTTCGGCGGGACCAGGGCCACAGGCCAACTGCCGGTTACCTTGTACTGCAGATATTGATCTGGATGGCGATCCTGTTTGTCGCCTTCGGTCTCAAAAGCAAATTGTATTTAATAACCCCTTAATTAACCAAAAGATGAAACGACTGATTTTTTACCCGATCCTGGCCTGCCTGTTCATGGTCAACACGGCCTCCACCTGCAGTTCCGACGATGATTCGTCCTCAAGTTCCGATCCGGCGCCCGTCATTAACACCGTGACCCAGGGCACCTGGCGCGTTACCAGTTTTGTGGAGGACGGCGAGGACCATACCCATTATTTTACGGGATATGCCTTCACTTTCGAAAACGGCAATGTTTTGACCGCCGTGGGTTCGGCGGGAACGGTAAGCGGCTTCTGGTCGGTGACCAATTCCGATGGAAGCGATGATGACAGCCCGCATTCGGACCTGGATTTCAACATCATGTTCTCTTCGCCCAACAATTTCACCGAACTCAATGAGGATTGGGATATCCTGGAGCGTACATCGACCAAAATCCGTTTGCGCCACGTGAGCGGTGGGGACGGCAGCATCGACACCCTGACCTTCGAGAAAATTTAACTTGCCTGCTATAAGGGGCGGTTTTGTACCGCCCTTTTTAATGATGGCGTTTTGCCATGCTTATATCAGTAATCCAAACTTATGACATTCAAAAAAATACTTTTATCGCTTTTTCTTCCGGCTGCCCTGTCCGGCTATTCGCAGTCCGTCATCGATTCCGTGTGGACGCTTGTTTCAGACGCCACGGGGGGCGACTATGTCACCGATCTTTATGTGACCCCCAACGGAAATTCCTACGTCCTGGGCCACATCGGCCAACTTCCCGGCAACCCCAATGTCGACGGGCTGATGCTGCTCAAATCCGACAGTGACGGAGCCGAGGTTTGGCGCCAATATATTTTTCCGGTCAACGGCAACTGGGGCCTTTTTGCCAAGGGCGTGACCGGCGACATGCAGGGGAATGTCTATGTTCTTTTCAATGAAAACTACCGTTATTCCGACCACGCATCGGCACGCGTGCTCCTGCGCAAATACGATGCGGCGGGTTCGATCCTTTGGACCCAATGCATCACTCCTGACCAAAACGGACTCATCGAATCGCCAGCAACGCGGCAACTGATCTACAAAGACGGCTTTCTTTTTTGTGGCGGTTCCCTTTACCAGGACGTTTTGGCTTCAGGTTCTTCGATGGACGGCCTGATCTACAAATTCGACGCCGATGACGGGTCAGTCGTGAATCGCATTACCTATAACAGCAGTTACAATTCGGATGACCTGTTCCGCGATATCCATGTGGACGCCGCCGGAAGCATTTGGGCCATTGGCCGCAGCCGTGGTTATGCGGGGCCGGGCGGAGTTTACTCGCATTACGATTCGCTGACAGCCCGGTATTCACCCGAGGGGAACCTCTTGTGGCAACACCGCCTCAACGGTTCGGGAAACAGTGAGGATTGGGGCATCAACCTCGATGTCGATGCCAATGGCAACGCGGTGATTTCCAGTCAGCTCAAGGCGCTTTCCATCAGCCAGAAACAGGTTCATGCCCAAAAATTGTCCTCATCTGGAGTCGTGCAATGGACGCATACTTACCAGGGATCCAGTTCCGAATACAATTGGGATCAGCCCGTCGAATTCATGCCCAACGGCAATGTGTTGCTGGTAAATTCGTGTGCTGATGGAATCCGGTCGGTAGCGCTTAACGCTGCCAGCGGCGCGGTAATCTGGGAGAATTTTTACGAGCGTGACGATACGGGAGCCTATAACCGACCGCGGCACACGCTGGTCGACGACCAGGGAAACATCTACATCACGGGCCGGTCGCGCGACAACACCCCAATGGGCGACGGATATGACATGGCCACCCTGAAATATTCACCATCCGGCGAATTGCTTTGGGAATCGCATTATAGCTACGGAAATTACGATACGGCGGGCGACGAAGGCGTAAAACTCGGGCTGGACGCATCGGGGAATCTGTATGCCATCGGGTGGATCCAGGACGCTGCCAACAACGATGATTTCGCCCTGCTGAAATACGGCGCATCGAGCCTTTCGGTTCAACCCTTTACGGCCGAAAATACCAAAGTTTATCCAAACCCCGCGGTTGATTTTGTCCGCGTCCGGTCGGATGTTGCGCTCACCTCGGCGGAATTGTATGATCTCGGCGGAAGGCTGGTCCGTCAATGGAAACTTTCCACCCCCGACGAACGGCTGGACCTGGAAGGAATCGCTCCCTCCGTCTATCTGCTGCAGGTCAGGACGACAGATGGCAGCAGTTCGTTTAAGATCAGCAAAATGTAAAAAAAGAACCGGCCCAAAAGCCGGTTTTTCAATACCTGAACGTATGTGCCGATCCAGCCGGCGCTTTTCCGTTGCCGTTGGTGGCGCCGTTGGTTCCCGTACGGTCGTGCGCAGAACCCACGAAACCGTTTTTGGCGGCGCAGGAAACCATCAGCATCATCATCAGCATTGCCGCAAGGGCCCGGGTTTTCATGTTCGTTTTCATGGCTTGGGAATTTTTATCCAAATTACGAACGCACACCGTCTTGCCTGCTACAGCAATCACACCTTCGCTTACATGATTTTCATCAAATTCAGGCTGCTTTCGGCCCCAACTTAACGCCGATTTCGTTAAATTTGCGGCTGTAAAATCAGCATTATGTTTGAGAATCTCAGCGAAAAACTCGATAAGGCATTTCACATACTAAAGGGCCACGGCAAGATCACCGAGGTCAACGTCGCCGATACCCTAAAGGAAGTGCGCCGCGCGCTCCTGGATGCCGACGTCAACTTCAAGATAGCCAAGGAATTCACCAACCGCGTCAAGGAAAAAGCCATCGGGCAAAACGTGCTCACGACGCTGCAGCCGGGCCAGCTGATGGTCAAGCTCGTCAAGGACGAACTCACCGAACTAATGGGCGGCGATGTCACCGGCGTCAATCTCTCAGGAAATCCGGCGGTGATCCTCATGTCGGGGTTGCAGGGCTCGGGAAAGACGACTTTCTCGGGTAAACTTGCGCTCTTCCTCAAATCAAAAAAGAACAAAAAACCGCTTCTGGTCGCGTGTGATATTTACCGTCCGGCGGCGATCAACCAGCTGCGCGTAGTTGGAGAGCAGGTAGGGGTCGAAGTGTATTCGGAGCCGGAGAACAAGAATCCGGTCGAGATCGCCCAGAATGCCATCCGCCACGCCAAATCGAACGGTTTCAACGTGGTCATCGTCGATACGGCCGGACGACTTGCAATCGATGAGCAGATGATGGACGAGATCGCCAACGTGCACCGGGCGATCCAACCGCAGGAAACGCTTTTTGTCGTGGATGCGATGACGGGCCAGGACGCTGTCAATACGGCCAAGGCCTTTAACGACAGGCTGAATTTCGACGGAGTCGTCCTGACCAAACTTGACGGTGATACAAGGGGAGGTGCGGCGATCTCGATCAAATCAGTGGTCGACAAACCCATCAAGTTCGTGGGAACGGGCGAAAAGATGGAGGCGCTTGACGTGTTTTATCCTTCGCGTATGGCGGACAGGATCCTCGGGATGGGCGACGTCATCTCGCTTGTCGAGCGTGCCCAGGAGCAGTTCAACGAGGAGGAGGCGCGCAAACTGCAGAAGAAGATTGCCAAGAACGAATTCGGGTTTGACGATTTCCTCGCGCAGATCCAGCAGGTCAAGAAAATGGGGAACATGAAGGACCTCGTGGGAATGATTCCGGGCGCGTCAAAAGCGATGAAGGATATCGAGATTGAGGACGATGCCTTCAAGCATATCGAGGCCATCATCCACTCCATGACGCCTGCCGAGCGCAAGAAGCCGTCCCTGATCGACGTCAAGCGCAAGAACCGGATCGCGAAAGGTTCGGGGACCAAGATCGAACAGGTCAACCAACTGATGAAACAGTTCGACCAGATGAGCAAGATGATGAAGATGATGCAGGGCCCGGGCGGAAAGAACCTCATGAAG
>JAEWCF010000002.1 GCA_023390775.1 Bacteroidota bacterium
CTATCAAGGTTTTGTGGACCACGACAACCGGATCGCCTGCTACACGGACCACCAGATTTTCGAGCGGTACCACAAATTCAACATCAAGAACGGCTATTCCAAGAAACAGGCACTCACGCTTAAGGAGCTTAATACGCTGTCGGTTGGGGATTATGTGACGCACATCGACCACGGCATCGGGAAATTTGGCGGCCTGCAAAAAATTGAGAACGAAGGGCGCGCACAGGAGGCCATCAAGCTGGTTTATGCCGATAACGACATCGTATACGTCAGCATCCACGCCCTTCACAAGATTTCAAAATACAATGGCAAGGACGGCGCGCCGCCCAAGATCTACAAACTTGGTTCGGGGGCGTGGAAAGCGTTGAAGCAAAAAACCAAGGCGCGCGTGAGGCACATCGCCTTCAACCTGATCCAGTTGTACGCCAAACGCAGGCTGGAGAAAGGCTACCGGTACAATCCCGACAGCTATCTTCAACTCGAGCTCGAATCTTCCTTTATTTATGAGGACACCCCAGACCAGACCAAAGCGACACAGGAGGTCAAGGCCGACATGGAAAGCGACCGTCCAATGGACCGCCTGGTTTGCGGCGATGTCGGTTTCGGGAAGACCGAGGTTGCGATCCGGGCCGCGTTCAAGGCCGTGGACAACGGAAAACAGGTTGCCGTGCTCGTGCCGACAACGATTCTGGCCTATCAGCATTTCAGGACATTTTCAGAGAGGCTGAAGGAAATGCCCGTGACGATTTCCTACTTGAACCGCTTCCGGTCGGCAAAAGAACGGACGCAGACGCTCAAGGAGCTGGCCGAGGGAAAACTTGACATCATAATCGGGACACACCAACTGGTCAATAAGACGGTCAAGTTCAAGGATTTAGGACTCCTTATCGTGGATGAGGAACAAAAATTCGGGGTCAATGTCAAGGACAAACTCAAAACCATCGGGTCCAATATCGATACGCTGACACTGACGGCTACGCCGATTCCGCGGACACTTCAATTTTCACTGATGGCTGCCCGCGACCTTTCGGTGATTACGACTCCGCCGCCCAACCGTTACCCCATCGAATCCCACGTAATCGGCTTTACCGAGGAAACCATCCGCGATGCCATTTCATATGAAATCCAGCGCAACGGACAGGTCTTTTTCATCAATAACCGTATCGAAAACATCAAGGAGATCGCGGGAATGATCCAGCGCCTGGTTCCCGATGCACGGGTGGGTGTGGGACACGGGCAGATGGAGGGAAAGAAGCTCGAGGAACTCATGCTGGGCTTCATGAACGGTGATTTCGATGTCTTGGTTTCAACGACCATCATTGAGAGCGGTCTCGACGTTCCAAACGCCAACACGATCTTCATCAACAATGCGCATAACTTCGGACTGTCGGATCTGCACCAGATGCGGGGCAGGGTCGGCCGAAGCAACAAGAAGGCGTTCTGTTATTTTATCACGCCGCCGTATTCGGTCATGACCGAGGACGCCAGGAAACGGATCCACGCACTGCAGCAGTTCAGCGAATTGGGAAGCGGCTTCAACATCGCGATGAAAGACCTCGAGATTCGCGGCGCCGGTGACCTTCTTGGCGGAGAACAAAGCGGTTTTATCAACGAGATCGGTTTCGAGGCCTACCAAAAAATCATGAACGAGGCCATCGAAGAACTTAAGGAAAACGAGTTCAAGGACCTTTACCGGCAAGATGAGACCGAGGAGACCGAGTTTGTCAAGGACATCCAGATCGATTCGGATTTCGAGTTGCTGTTCCCGGACAATTACATCAATAATATTTCCGAACGGCTTAACCTATACAACGAACTCAGCCTGATCAAGGATGAGGACGCATTGGCAAAATATGAAGAAAGGCTTTCCGACCGATTCGGCCCTTTGCCAAAGCCTGCCAAATCGCTGCTGGATTCAATCAGGCTCAAGTGGATCGCCTCAAGGCTCGGCATCGAAAAACTGGTAATGAAGCAGGGTAAGATGATCGGATATTTTATCGGCGACCAGAATTCATCATTTTATCAGTCGAACCGTTTTACCCGGCTTCTAGAATATGTCCAGAAGCACCCCGAAGCCGTCAGGATGAAAGAAAAGCAAACGACCAGCGGCCTTCGCCTGATGTTGACTTTCGAGCATGTGAAAAGTGTCAGAAAAGCGCTCGAGGTCATGAGCAACATCGAAAAATAAAAAGCCGCTACTAAGCGGCTTTTGTATTATTGTTTCATGATTTTGAAGTTGGCCTGGGTTTCTCCAAATCTTAATCTGAAAAAGTACGTTCCCGTAGCAAATCCCGTTAGATCCACTTTTGCCTCCAATGCATTCGGCGCCCCTTTGTACAGTAACCTGCCTTGAGGATTGTACACCAGGATTTCATCGATCTGGTTGTTTGCCAAAAAATTGACCGATCCGTTGGTGGGGTTTGGCCAATAGGTCAGGTCTATATTGCCAAAACCGGCCACGGCAAGATTTTCCTCGCACGAAACGGTAGCAACATATCCTGCCTCGACGACACCCGGATCCGAGAAAAATCTCAATGTTAGGGCACCATCGGGCGACGAAGAAACGAAAGGCCCGGGAAGGTTGGTTCCCGTAAACCCGCCACCGCTCAAATCCGTGGCGTCGGTGTTGGCGCCATCGTAAACATAGAGGTAGTCATAATCTGTTTCCAGATCGAACTCGGTAAAAGTCAACTTAATCTTGCGGTTTGGAAGATTGGGAATGAAGACGCGCGTGTAATCCTGCATATCCGTGTAGTCTCCGTTTACGCCTCCCGTATCCGTAATGGTCACGCCGCTGCACCAATCGGCAGTAGTTGCGAAAATTTCCTGGCGGTATGTGGAAGACAGCCCGGTGCAGATTGGCCGGATCCTGATCTTATAAAATGTATTTGGGTTAAGGCCTGTAGCGGTATAGGTTGGGCTGTTGACCGTGATCCATGTGGGAAAGTTCGAATTGAAGGGCATGACGGCAATCTGCCAGCTGGTCTGGGAGCCCAATTCAGTCCAGGTAAGGGTCGCCGTGCTGTTTGTGACATTGGTAGCCGTTATATCCGAAACCGTATTGATGCACGTATTGACGCAATCAAAACTAAGGCACGATCCATTGTTGACCGCATTGATTATCGCCGCTTTCGGCTGTGGCCCAAATCCGTTTGCGAAACTGATGCCCACACCTGATACAAGATGGCAATAGCTCATGATGGTGCCTTTTACCAGCGGCGAAGGAATGGTCGGCGGGCTAGTCACACATCCGGACCCTTCCGAAACGCCTGCTGACGGTCCGCAATTGTCGATTGCCGTATTGTTACCGTTCCACACGCAGGCATGGGTGTGACGCGATCCGACCAAATGTCCCAGTTCATGCGTGATCACCTGGACGGTCCACGAAAAGGTGGGGACTGTGCTGTAGCTGAAATTCACGTCGGAATAACTAAAATTGTTTTGCGAACAAAGCCCGTTGATGGTAACCGCGACCCCGCCCAAACCGCCCGGGTCGATTCCTACCAGCTGGCCTACATCGCCGTCAAAAACGGGGCGCAATTCGTTGAACTGATAAAGGTAATCGGCCGAAGATTCGCCTGCATACGGATCGTCCTCTGTCCAGATATAAATGGATTTGAGGCTTACGGTGATTTGATCATTGGCAAACAAGGTCTGGACATTGTTGAATACTGAAGTCATCCAGTTTGAAGTGGTTGCCGTGTTGCTTCCGTTTTGTAGAAAAAGGTCGTAATCAATCTCAAAATACGTGGTGACGCAGCGGGTTGTCAAAATGGATTTCTCGCTGTTCTCCCCTTCGTGGATGTGCAATCCATCGTCTTTGACGGCGCATTGGAACTGGTTGAGGACCTTCATCTCCGCATCGGAATAAATCACATAATCCTGTGAACCCTGCACATCGAGCTTGCCGATCACAATATTTCCATGCTCGAGGCTTGAAATCACACCGTTTAACTCGCCTTCAAAAAAATTGACTGCGGCCACGGATGTGTAATCCCCCGCAATTGCACCTCGGTAGTGGACTCCGGGAGTGTACGGGATGTTCCCGCGCTTATCGGTATCGATGTGGAAGCCCTCGGCCGTTATGTCAACCTTGTATAATTGAACCGGGATCGCTGCGTTTTTGAAAGGAACCGAAATTTGGATAAATTCAGGCGCTTCGGAAACAATGGTTGAAATGCCCGACGGGACAATATTTGCGATGTTGGCATTCTCAACGACGCTTGCAACTTCCTTTGAAGGTGCCTTGTCGGTTGAGTTAAGAACATCCACTTGTCTGAAATTCGTTTTCTGCGCGCCAAGTTCCCGCAACCTGGTACCGACCGCGTGCTGTGCGTGAACGCCCGAGATCAGGAAAAGCATGCATAAAACAGTAATGTTTTTCATCTGTAAAATTTTTGAATCGTCAAAGATAGATTTTATTCTTTAAAATATATTTATGCAATTCGAGCAAAATACATCATAAAGCTCACAGAATTACGATCTTTTCGATATTATCAAAAACAATAAAAGGCATCGCGCAAGTGCTCGACGCGGAAGCCACGGCCTTCCCTGCTGACAGCGATAATATCCAGACGCACTTCGCAATCTAGTTGATGGATCCGCACGAATTCATTTACGGCAGAAACCATCAGCCGGATTTTTTCGGGCGAGACGAAATCCTGAGGACGTCCCAAAGTGCATTTCGAACGCGTCTTGACTTCGATTGCGGCGAGCACATTGTCCTTGCGAACGATTAAATCGACCTCGGCCTTGCGATATACATAATTTCTGGCCAGGATCTTATATCCCTCCCTTTCAAGATGTTCGCGCGCAATGCGTTCCCCCTCGCGGCCCAGGTCATTATGGGTGGCCATCAGTCGAACGAAACCTTCGATCCCGCCGAATTGACCTCGACCCGTACGTTTCGGCCAAAAATAAGGGCCCGGTTGTCTTTGACGTGGCCGGCAGGAAAATTGTAGATGACCGGAAACTTATAATCCTTCAGGATGTCCCGGATGATTTCCAGCGCATCTTTTCCCCATGGAACCTCGTTGTCGTTCATGCTGGTCATCCCCCCGACTACGACTGCCTTGAGGTCCTTGAACCATCCGTTTCTTTTGAGGTTCATCATCATTCGGTCGATGTGATAGAGATACTCGTCCAGGTCCTCGATAAAAAGGATTTTGCCCTTATAGTCCACCTGCGATCCCGAACCCATGATACTGTAAAGCACCGAAAGGTTGCCTCCCACCAACTCCCCGCTTGCCTTTCCCGGCCTGTTGAACGGATGACCGGATAATTCGTACTCGAGCTTTTCCCCAAACAGCGCCCTGCGCAAGGTGTTTTTCGCATCATCGGTCGCATTGGGAGTCGAAATCGCCATCATGGCGTGCAGGCTTTCGATTTCCATATTATTGGCATGGCTGTGCAAGACGGTTACGTCACTGAACCCTATAAGCCATTTTGGTTTACGAGCAAAGTTCGTAAAGTCGACCCGGTCGATGATGCGAACGGTCCCATATCCCCCCTTGGCCGCCCAAATGGCGCTGATTGCAGGATTGTCCAGCATTTCCTGCAGGTCAGTAGCGCGCAACCAGTCCGGGCCGGCCAACTGATTCTCCTCCTTGCCGATGCTGCGTCCCAACACCACGTGCAGGCCCCAGTTTTCGAGAAGCCTGATTCCCGGTTCCAGGGTTGCCTTGTCGATTTTGCGCGCTGTCGCGATGATGGCGACGGTGTCGCCTTTTTTTAGGTAGGGAGGTGTTTTCATATTTCTTTGTGCATGGATCTGGAAACAAACTAATGATATTAACAACAAGATATAGCGTGGTGCCATCTATTAATGATTGGGGTATAAAAATACTAAATTGTAAGGGCCCGACGGGATGTAAACAGGCCGCAATTCATTATTAGCGGCTTATTCGTACTTTTGCTCATCAAAACAATTTCATGTCAAAGCTTCCCGAACGGTATACCGTAACCGCAGCCCTGCCTTATACAAATGGCCCAATACATATCGGACATCTTGCCGGTGTCTACGTGCCGTCGGATATCTATGCCCGATACCTGCG
>JAEWCF010000091.1 GCA_023390775.1 Bacteroidota bacterium
GTATTCGGGCTGCCCAAGGAAGAACTCGATGCGCTCGCCACACGGCCAATGCACACCCATGACGACAATTCGGTGGTGCGGACGGTCCAGCGTTATGGCAAGATGCTCGAGAAATTTCCCAACCAACGCAGCATGCATTCGTGCGGCATCCTGATTTCGGAGGAGCCCATCACGAACTATTCGGCGCTTGAGATGCCGCCAAAGGGTTTTCCCATTGTCCAATTCGACATGCACGTGGCCGAGGAAATCGGGTTCGACAAGTTCGACATCCTCAGCCAGCGAGGAATCGGGCATATCGACGATGCCGTCAAGCTCATCGAGAAGAACCGCGGTATCCAGATCGATATCCGCAATACGGCGCTCTCCAAGGATGAAGCCCGGTGCAATGAATTTCTGGGCCGTGGAAAAACCATCGGTTGTTTTTACATCGAGAGCCCGGCGATGCGAGGGCTGTTGCGAAGGCTCAAATGCGACAATTACCGCACGCTTGTCGCGGCCTCGTCGATCATCCGCCCCGGCGTGGCGCAATCCGGGATGATGAAGGAATACATCTATCGGCACAACAACCCCGACAAGTTCGAGTATTTCCACGATGTTTTCAGGGAACAGTTGGGAGAAACCTACGGAATCATGGTCTATCAGGAAGACGTGATCAAGATCGCCCTGCACTACGGGGGGCTTCCCGCTGCCGACGGTGACATCCTGCGGCGGGCGATGAGCGGAAAGGGCCGTTCCAAATCGGCGTTGCAGAAGGTACGTGACAATTTCTTCGAGTGTTGCGAAAGACAGGGGCATCCGCGCGCGCTCAGCGAGGAGATTTACCGCCAGATCGAATCCTTTGCGGGCTATTCGTTCTGCAAGGCGCACTCTGCATCCTACGCGGTCGAAAGTTACCAGAGCCTCTACCTCAAGGTCTATTTCCCCATCGAATTCATGGCCGCCGTGATCAACAACCAGGGCGGTTTCTACCGCACGGAAGTCTATGTGCACGAGGCCAAAATGTCCGGGGCCACGGTCCACAATCCGTGCGTAAATAAAAGCGAATTCGGGACGACGGTTTACGGCGATGACATCTACCTGGGGTTCATGCATCTCGAAGGGCTTGAAAACCGGCTCGCCGAACTGATTCCGCGCGAACGGGAACAAAACGGGCCGTTTGCGTCACTTGAGGATTTTATACGGCGCGTTCCGATCGGGGTCGAAACGATGCAGATCCTGATCTTTATCGGGGCGTTCCGGTTTACGGGCAAATCCAAGAGCGAACTTTTGGTCACCGCCCGGTTGTTGCTGGTGAACTTCAAGCCCGAATCGCGCGGATTGGCGCTTTTGGAGGAGCCGCCGAAGGAATTTCGGTTGCCGGAGCTCGAGCGATCTGTTTTTGAGGATGCCTTTGACGAAATCGAGCTGTTGGGCTTTCCGGTGTCGTGTTCGCCCTTTGATTTGTTGCAGACCCGGTATCGCGGCGATGTCATGGCCCGTGAATTGAATCGGTACCACAAAAAAACGGTGAGAATGCTGGCTTATCTGATTTCAAAAAAACAGGTTCCAACAAAATTGGGCGACATGTATTTCGGGACGTGGATCGATGCCGAAGGGGAGTTCTTCGATACGGCGCATTTTCCCGACAGCCTTCGAAAATACGATTTTGCGGGGGGTGGCTGTTACCTTTTATTGGGCCAAGTGGAAGTAGATTATCATTTTCCTACAATAACCGTAATCAAGATGGCCAAGATGCCGTTCATTCCGGATCCGCGGTATGAAAATGCAAAAGACTGGCAGTTCCGGGCACACCAGAATATTAAGGAGGACATCAGCCTGACGCACCGAGTTCCCTATCCGCAGGCGCATGAGATCAACCTGCCGCGATACAAGATGGAAATGGGAAGGCAGGCGTATTAATAGGGAACGTACTCGGTGATTTCGAGACCATAACCGATCATCCCGACGCGCTTACCCTGCTCGCTGCTGTTGGAAACCAGCCTGATCTTTGAAATATCGATATCGTGCAAAATCTGTGCACCGATGCCAAAATCCTTGATGTCCATGCGAACCTGGGGAGCTTTGAAGACGCCTTTGGCCTGCAGCGCCTTGAGCTCAGTGATCCGGCCGAGCAAGTCGTTGGGATGAATTTCCTGGTTAATGAACAAGACCGCTCCACGGCCCTCGCGCTCGATCAGACGGAACATGTCGTCGAGTTTTTTGTCGGCATCATTGGTAAGGGTGCCCAGAATGTCGTTATTGACCGATGTGGAATTGATTCGGGTAAGCACGGCATCGCCAATATTCCAGGTTCCGCGGGTCAGGGCAATGTGCACCTGTTTATTGGTGGTCTGCTGGTAGGCCCGCATCCTGAAAGTCCCGAACCGGGTTTCAATGTCAAAGTCCTCTTTCTTGACGATTAGGGAATCGTGTTGCATCCGGTAGGCCACAAGCGCCTCGATCGACACGAGTTTGAGATCGAATTTACGGGCAACCTCAAAAAGTTGAGGCAATCGGGCCATGGAACCATCCTCGTTCATGATCTCCACGATCACGCCCGCAGGCCTGAAACCGGCGAGTCTTGCGAAATCAATCGCAGCCTCGGTATGGCCGGTCCTGCGCAGG
Organism: Bacteroidota bacterium; assembly: GCA_023390775.1. Lineage (GTDB taxonomy): Bacteria > Bacteroidota > Bacteroidia > Flavobacteriales > Flavobacteriaceae > Flavobacterium. The sequence continues at coordinate 2,605 of JAEWCF010000091.1, forward strand.
ACGCCGCCCTGTTTGGCGATCAACGGAAAGATATGCCCGGGGCGAGCCAAGTCGTGTGGTTTGGTATCGGGGTTGGCGAGCGCCTTGATGGTTTTTGCCCTGTCCGAAGCGGAAATCCCCGTGGTCACACCATCACCCCTGAGGTCGACCGAGACCGTAAACGCGGTTTCCATCGGATCGGTATTATTGTTGACCATCACCTGGAGGCCCAATTCCTTGCATCGGTTTTCGGTGAGCGGTGCACAGATGAGGCCGCGCCCGTGGGTGGCCATGAAATTGATCATTTCCGGGGTGACTTTTTCGGCCGCCGCCAGAAAATCACCTTCGTTTTCACGGTCTTCATCGTCCACCACAATGATCACCTTACCCTGGCGAATGTCTTCAATCGCCTCCTCAATTGTGTTTAATGTCATGTTATCGGCCATCATAGACTGCTTTTGCGAAGGGCGGATCGGAGTGCCCGCCGGTTCAGGAAATACTGGAAAATATAAAAAGGCATGCCCGTCAGCACGGTAAGCCACTTGGGCCAACCGACTTTAATTCCGGTCAACCTCGATATTCTCTTAAGGCGTTGTGCCGACTTGAGCAGGCTGAAGTAAAATCCGATCAACACCACGAAGGCGGGAATGACAACCCAAATGAGCTTTGTATTGTTTTGGAAAACCAGGACAAGGATCGCCGCCAGGAAGAAAAGGAAGAGGGTAAGGTTGGCGTCCATCCGGTAACTTTCCACCGTCTCCCGAAGCAGTTCGTATTCCCTGTTGAACAATTTACCTTGCTTTACCAGGTCCTCTTGCGTAATGCCACGCTCGTCCAAAACCTTGAGCACCTGCAGCCTCTTTACTTCGGGAAGGCTTTGACGGGCAGCATTGTAGACCATTTCAATCAGGATGTCAGTCTCAAGTCCCTGCAACACAAGATAATCTTCGTCCGAACTGATCCGGGCGACATTCAGGTTGACGATCCGGTCCTGGTCTGCGGTCACGTCTTCGGTTTTGCTCTTTCCGAACATTTTTTTCAAGGGGACCGTCAGCCAATCGAAATCGAAGGTGATCTGTTTGTCGTTTGTGGCGCGGTAGGTGAGCATGACCGCAAAAGGAGTCAGCACGATGGAGGACATCCAGGTTCCCAGAAAGGGCGAAATCCCATTTTCCTGTGCGACCTTCTTCCCAAAGGTGTTGATGAAGTGAAAGACAATGAAGACCAGCACAGCAAACACGATCGGCAGGCCAAGGCCTCCCTTCCTGATGATGGCACCCAGCGGAGCGCCAATAAAGAACATCAGGAAACACGCATAGGCGATCACAAACTTGTCGTGAAGGGCAATCCAGTGGTTGTTGATGTTCTTGATCTTGCTTTCAAGGTCGAACCGCGAGCCGTCAATGGTGAAATTGGTGTTCATCACATTTCCACGAGCCACTTTCAAAATTTCGGCCCGTTCGGTCGGGGAATAAAGCGAAAGGAGGTTTTCGGGAACCGCTGCGTTAAAGTTGGGATCGCGCTTTTCCAGCCCCCGCCCCGCTGCAACAATGCCCGTGCGTTGGTAAATATTATCGGTGAAGGAAATGACCTCCCGCTCGTAATTGCGGTCAAGGGAATCAAGCGTGTAGGTCAGTTCGCCAACGTTGAGCATGGTGTTGGTATTGGTGATCTGCTCCTCATCAAGGTTGGTCTTGTTGAGCATCGACAAGTCGATATTGATCACATACTGTTTGAAGGAACTCTTGGCAAAAGGCATTTTTTTTCGCTCCTCATGCTTTTTGGGAATAATGTCCTCGTAATAATAACCGTCGCGCAGGATGAGTTTCAAAATATTCGAATCCTCATTGCTGACAAGCTCGCCGGAGCGCGCCCGGATGACCGTACTATTACTTGAAAGGTCCCGAGTGGATTTTTTATGGATCGTCACTCCGGAAAGCAGGTTTCCATTGTCTCCCGATTTTTTGTCAACCTTGATGTTGTAATTCCCGATATCGCTGAATTGCCCCTCGGCGATGGCCATGGCGGGCTTTACTTGGGCGATGTTGCGCCGGAAGTTGATGAATTTGTATTCGGCGTAGGGAATGACGTTATTGGCGAACGCGAAAGACGCTATCGCGAGCAACAGGATGAATATGGAAAGGCCCCGCATGGCACGCTGGAGCGAGATTCCGGCGGACTTCATCGCGGCAAACTCATAGTTTTCGGCAAAGGAGCCAAAGGTCATGATGGAAGCCAGGACAATCGAAAGGGGAAGCACGAGCGGAACGATGCTCGGCATCTTAAACAAAAGAAACTTGAAAATAAGTACCAAATCGAGGTCTTTTCCGGCGAGTTCGCCGATGAAAAGCCACACGGTCTGGAGAATGAAGATCAAAAAGAGGATGACAAATACGGTCGAGAACGTAATGATGAAACTCTTCAGGATGTATTTGTCGAGTATTTTCACAAATTAATCCAGTTTATTTACGTAGTAGTTGGGGTATTTGCTCTCGGCAAAAGTAAACTGATTCTTGGATAAGGGCTGATTGGTTTTAAAAGAATTAACAGTAAGCGTGGTCTTGGTACCGTTGCGCCCCATCTCGATCAGGTTGTAGATATGCTTGGTCTGGACATCGATTCCCAAAAGGATTTCCTTGCGCTGGTCCTTGGACGAAATAGGGACCAACTTTACATACTGGATCTTTCTTCCCTTGACATTCTGCAGGATATCCCACGAATATTTGTACCCCGAATTAAAAAACGTCAGCATCCTCGAGGGAGTAATGGCGTTTTCATCTTTCTCGTCATATTTGGAGATCGTGATTTCCTCGTCCTCGGGGCTGATGGTATAGGTTTTTTTGCCATCAAACATTTTGGTGACTCCCATAAAATTCAGGAAGTATTTGTTACCGCTGAGGATCACGTTCCCCTTGCTTTCCTGGTTGACGTTCTCTTTTGAGTTCGAAAGCGCGTACTTGAAATCGATCGTGATGTTTTCATAGGAACGGACCTTGGCAGCAACCTGGTCAAGCAGCTCTTTTGCCTTCTTGTCCTGTGCAGAAACATTATGTACTGTCAGCAAAGCCATAAAAATAAAGGCCATGCTTCTGTTTGCCGAAAAAATATTCTTTATAAATTCCATCTTAATCGTTTTGTTCGTTGTTGAAAAAATGTTCCAGCGCCACCAGATCGGGGATATTCACGTTTCGCGCCTTGCTTCCTTCGAACGGGCCCACGATTCCGGCGGCTTCGAGCTGATCGATCAGCCTGCCTGCGCGGTTGTAACCCAATTTGAGTTTGCGTTGCAATAAGGAAGCCGAACCCTGTTGTGCCGAGACAATGACTTCGGCGGCCTCGCGAAAGAGCGAATCCCTTTCGGAAATGTCGATATCAAGATTGATGCCACTGTCCTCCCCAACGAACTCGGGAAGCAGGTAGGCATTGGGATACGCTTTTTGCGAACCGATGAACTCGGTGATCTTTTCCACCTCGGGCGTATCGACAAACGCACACTGGACACGGATGACATCGTTACCATTGGTGTAGAGTAGATCACCCCTTCCGATGAGCTGGTCGGCGCCCTGGGTATCGAGGATGGTGCGCGAATCGATCTTGGAGGTTACGCGGAAGGCGATCCTCGCGGGAAAGTTTGCCTTGATGATACCGGTAATGACGTTAACCGACGGACGCTGCGTCGCGATAATCAGGTGGATCCCGATGGCACGTGCCAACTGGGCAAGCCGGGCGATCGGTGTCTCGACTTCCTTGCCGGCGGTCATGATCAGGTCGGCAAATTCATCGACAACCAATACGATATACGGCAGGAATTGATGTCCGTGTTCGGGATTGAGCTTGCGCGATCGGAACTTCTCGTTGTATTCCTTGATGTTGCGCACCATCGCATCCTTCAGTAGCGAATACCGGTTGTCCATCTCGATGCAGAGCGAATTCAACGTATTGATCACCTTGGTGTTATCGGTGATGATCGCATCCTCCACATCAGGCAGTTTGGCCAGGTAATGCCGCTCGATCTTGTTGAACAGCGTCAGTTCGACTTTCTTGGGATCCACCAGGACGAATTTCACTTCGGCGGGGTGGCGCTTGTACAGAAGCGAGGTGAGCACTGCATTGAGCCCCACCGATTTTCCCTGTCCCGTGGCGCCCGCCATCAAAAGGTGGGGCATCTTGGCCAGGTCCACGACAAACGTCTCATTGCTGATGGTTTTACCCAGGGCGATGGGCAGTTCCATCTCGGCCTCCTGGAAACGGGCCGAACCGATGACGCTCTTCATCGAGACCATCGTCGGGTTTTTGTTGGGCACCTCGATACCGATGGTTCCCTTTCCGGGAATCGGGGCGATGATGCGGATGCCGAGCGCCGAAAGCGAAAGCGCGATGTCATCCTCAAGGCTCTTGATCTTGGAGATGCGGATGCCGGCCTCGGGGACAATCTCGTACAGCGTTACCGACGGTCCGACGGTCGCCTTGATTTGGGCGATCTCAATTTTGTAGTTGCGGAGCGTTTCGACGATTCGGTTCTTGTTCTCCTCGAGCTCCTCCTGGTTGATGGTGATGCCTCCTCCCGAATAATCCTTCAGAAGGTCGAGCGTCGGAAACTTATAGTTGGAGAGTTCCAGCGTCGGGTCAAACAGGCCGAAATCGGCGACCAGGCGTGCCGCGACATTCTCGTCGACGACTTCTTCCTCCGGCGCCTTTTCGATCACGAAGGTCTCGTCGGAGGTTGCAATGATTTCGGGCTCGGGCGGGGTTTCCCTGCGGATGTTTTCCACGGCGGGCTCGGGCCTTACTTTGAGTACCGGTTCGGAGGCATGGCCGATCGTGGGTTTGAGGGCCTCCCGATCGATCTCGAATTGCGGCGCCTTTTCGGTTTTAAGGACAGGCTCGGGAATGTCTTCGGGCTCTTCCTCCACGGCAAATTCCTCCAGATTGTACTGCGGCTCGTTCACGGTCATCGGCGCTGCGGCCTGGGTGAGGTCGGCATCGATTTCCTTGCGGGTGCGTTCAAAAAACGATTTTATCGCATCGGGCGAAAGCCTGATTTTAAAAATAAGATAGATGACGATGCCAAACACCAGAACGAGCAGGGTTCCGCTCTTGCCGAGGTAATCCTGCAGGAACAGGTTCATTTCATACCCTATGACACCGCCAAGTTCCGGCAGCGAGTCGGCAAAGAAACCAAAAAGGATTGAGCCGATGATCACCACAAAAAGGTCCCAAAACCAAATGTTCTTGAGCTTTTTGAGCGAAATGTCCAACACCAGGAATGCCCCCGTCAGGAAGAAAAGTTTCACGAAGATAAAGGAAGCCGCCCCGAAACCCCGGTAGATAAAGAAGTCCGCGAGCCAGGCGCCCGTTTTACCGAGCCAGTTGAGCGTAACCTCATTGCGGTCGGTAATGGCCGAAACCGCACTTTGGTCCTCCCTGCCATAAATAAAGAACGAGATGAACGCCAGCAACAGCGCGATGGCAAACAAGACAAGCAATGCGCCCGCGACCACCTTGTGCTGTCTGGTAATCTTAAGCGGTTTCTTTACGGATGGGCCTGTGGGTTCAGCGCCCTTTTTGACCGTTTTTGCCATGCGTCGCGGTTGAGGCTATAAAAATAGGTAAATTATGATTTTATCAAATAAACTTCGGGACATATATCAACAATCCCACGGCAATGGCAGCAAGCGCGGCGAGAAAAACCGCCCCCGCCGAAATATCCTTGATGAACCCGATTTTTTCGTGAAAGCCCGGATGCACGAAATCGGCGATCTTCTCGATGGCCGTGTTCAGGCTTTCGATGCCGATGACCAGGCCCGTCGCCAGGATCTGCATCATCCACTCGGTACGGGAAATGTCAAAGACAAATCCGGCAACCACCATGATCAGGGCAATGACCGATTGGACCATGACACTGTGTTCGGTGGTCACCAGCTTGACGGCCCCGCGCCACGCGAATACCAGGCTACGCAGGCGTCCCGACACAAACCGTTTGTCGCGTTCGAACTCCATTACCGGGCAGCGGCTAAGGCGCTCTCGTAATCGGGTTCCGATGAGATGCTTGGAACCATTTCGGAATATAGAACCTCCCCGTCCTTGCCAATGACCACGACGGCTCGTGCATGCAATCCCTGCAACGCGCCATTCTGCATCTCGACGCCGTAGTCGCGCCCGAAACTTCCGTCGCGGAAATCCGAAAGCGTCGAAACATTTTCGATCCCCTCGGCGCCGCAGAAACGCTTTTGTGCGAAAGGCAGGTCTCGCGAAACGCAGATCACGTCTGTATTGTCCAGGGAAGCCGCTCGTTCATTGAACTTCCGGACCGAAGTCGCACATGTGGAGGTATCGATGCTGGGAAATATGTTCAGGATGACTTTCCTGCCCGCAAAATCCTCAAGCGAGCGGGTTTTGAGATCCTGCCCAACCAATTTGAAAGACGGCGCTTTCTGGCCCTTTTGTACAAAGGATCCCGTGAGGTTTATAGTATTTTCACCAAGGAGCGTGGTGTTCATTTTTAATTTTTGGTGGCAAAAATACGATAATTATTCTTTGACGGGAAAATTGCAGGACCCGCTCGGCTCGGTGGTGCTCAAATAGGGACGAGGTTTATTCTACTTTTTTTCAGGCAAAAAAAAGTAGCAAAAAATGCCGGGGCGGCGGCGGAACCCGGCTAAAAATCTAAAGTTTCCCGCGGGAAAATCGTCGAACTCGCACGGCTTCGCCGGTGCTCAGACAGCGCCGATTTTTAGCCGCGTGCCTCTTTGATTTTTTACGCCGGAACCCACAAGCCGCGGAGCTGCCACTCATCCAAATTTGCAATTGAGTATAATAGTGATATTCATCTAAATTTTTTGTGGTTCTGTCTAGTTTGGAAGGTTACGGTAAAGAAATGCTGCGGCTGAACCCCTTCATCGAAACGCACTAATACACCTCATTTAAAATTTATATAAAAAAAAAGGCCACCAAACGGCAGCCTTCTTACCAAAACAGAATACATTACTTGTCAATGGATCCCATCACCCTCTGCATGAAGGCGTTGAGTGCGGCCTTCCGGTCCATGCCCTCGCGTTCAAGTTTTCGGACCTCGAGCGCGCCATACATATTGGATATCAGCTCGCCTATGACATCGAGTTCCTCGTCCTTGAGCGACGGGACCTCGGTGAGCGCCTCTAGCACCTCGATGGTTTCCACCAGGTAATCGGCATCGTTGTCGTCCATGAACTGCGACAGGTGTTTGATCACGGGCAGTTTCATCAGTTCGCCGAAATTTGGGATACGAGTTCAGTGAGGACCTCGGCCTTGTTGGTCTGGGCCTGGTCCCTGAGCTCGCCGTCAACGAATACCGCGAATGTCGGCAGGTTGCTTACGTTGGCGAGGCTGCGGGACTGCGGCGATTTCTCGGCATCGACAATCACGAAGGCCATGTCCTCATTCTCCTGGGCCAGTTTCTTGAACTTCGGCTTCATGATGCGGCAGTTTCCGCACCACGACGCCGAATATTGCACAACTACTTTCTCGTTTTTGGAGACAATGTCCTGTAAAGTATCTTCGGTTAATTCGATCAACATGATTAATTAATAATTAATAGTTAATAATTAATAATTGGTTCTGGACAATAAGCAACCGGTTTTGGGACGCAAAACCCATAACTCAAAACCCATAACCCACAACTAGTTGCTCAGGTACGACGCAACGCCCGCGCGGGTGGCCAGCATGGCTTCTTTGCCGGCTTCCCAGTTGGCAGGGCAAACCTCGCCTTTTTGCTGAACATGGGTGTAGGCGTCAATCAAGCGCAGGTATTCGGCTACATTGCGGCCGAGCGGCATGTCGTTGACGCTTTCGTGGAAGATCTTTCCGGTTTCATCAACCAGGTAAGTGGCGCGGTAAGTTACGTTCGAGCCGGTGACGATCATCGTGTCGAGTTCGTCGTTGTACTCGGTCGATTCAATGTCAAGGATGCCCAGGACGTTGGCCAGGTTGCGGTTGGTATCGGCCAGGATCGGGTAGGTGACGCCTTCGATTCCGCCGTTGTCCTTTGGCGTATTCAGCCAGGCAAAATGCACTTCATTGGTGTCGCAAGAGGCGCCGATGACAACTGTATTGCGTTTTTCGAATTCGCCAAGGGCTTCCTGGAAAGCATGTAGCTCGGTAGGGCATACGAAGGTGAAATCCTTTGGATACCAGAAGAGCAAGACTTTCTTGTTGTTGTTCACGGCCTCTTCGAAGATGTTTATTTTAAGGTTGTCGCCCATCTCGGAGATGGCGTCCACGGTAATGTTTGGGAATTTTTTTCCAACTAATGACATATCTTTTTGTTTAAAAGTTTCGGGTGCAAAATTAGCCGTAAACCGGTGCTGATCGGCAATTGCATATCGTAAATTTTTATCTGCTGATAAGCTTCGGCTATCTTAATTTATATATTTGCCCGCAAACACACCAAGATGAACCTGAAATCCCTTTTCCGGCGCAAGTCGGCCACCGCAACCGTAAAACAAGGCGGCGACCTCGAACACTTTGAAGACATGCACCGTGTTTTATCCGTGAGGGACCTGACGTTTTTTGGGATCGCGGCGATCATTGGCGGAGGGACTTTCAGCGCCATCGGAAATGCGTGTTTTTCGGGCGGCCCGGGAGTCGTGCTCTTGTACGTGATCTGTGCGATTGCCTGCGGCTTTACGGCCATGTGCTACGCTGAATTTGCCTCTCGCGTCCCCGTTTCGGGCAGTGCCTATACCTATGCGTACGTCTCTTTCGGCGAATTGTTTGCGTGGATCATCGGATGGGCGCTCATCATGGAATATTCCATCGGAAACATCTACATCGCCTTCTCCTGGAGCGGCTATTTTACCAATCTGCTGGAAGGTTTCGGGATCCATCTGCCCGAATGGCTGACCATCAATTACCAATCGGCCCACGCGGCTTCGGTCGAAGGTACGGCCGGCGAAGGATTGGCGGCATGGATGAAGGCGCCGGTGATTGGGGGATTGAGGATCATTTTCGATCTTCCGGCTGTGATGATCAACCTCTTGATCACATACCTGGTCTACCGCGGTACGAAGGAGTCAAAGAATTTCAGCAATGCCATGGTGGTGACCAAGCTGGCTATCATCGTGTTGGTCATTATTGTGGGGGCGTTCTACATCGATATCGACAACTGGACACCGTTCATGCCAAATGGTTTCGGCGGAGTCATGGCGGGCGTATCGGCGGTGTTCTTTGCCTACATCGGGTTTGACGCCGTGTCGACGCTGGCAGAGGAAAGCCGAAACCCGCAACGCGACCTGCCGCGCGGAATGATCTATTCGCTTGTGATCTGTACCATCGTTTACATCATCCTGGCGCTTGTGCTTACCGGAATGGTCCCTTACGACAAACTCGGGGTGAGCGACCCTCTCGCCGAAATCTTCGCGCTCAAAGGGGTCAAGTGGATGCTGTTCATCGTTTCGATTGCGGCCGTGGTGGCCATGACCAGCGTTTTGCTCGTATTCCAGATGGGACAGCCGCGCATCTGGATGACCATGAGCCGCGATGGGCTGATGCCGAAGAAATTCTCACAGATCCATCCCAAATACAAGACACCGGGCTTCGCGACCATCGTTACAGGCCTTGTAGTCGGGCTTCCGATTTTCTTTACCGATGAGAATTTCGTACTGGATTTCACGAGTATTGGGACCTTGTTCGCCTTCGTGCTGGTATGTGGTGGCGTGCTGATGCTTTCGCCGCAGAGTGAAGAGGAGCTTGCCGAGCGGCAGACCCGCGGAAAATTCAGGATTCCGTACGTAAATTCGAAATTCATCTTCCCGATCATTACCGTGGGCGGAATCATCCTTGTCCAGGCGCTGTTTCCCGACTATTTCGCCGGAATTTTCGATCTTTCGTCCGAAACGGGAAGCCTTCCGATGATCCTCTTCCTGTTGCTTTGCGTGGTCATGTCGGTGGTTGCGTTTATGAAAAACCTTTCGCTCATCCCGCTTTTGGGGCTTATTTCATGCTGCTACCTCTTGACCGGGATGGCGGTATCCAACTGGAAATGGTTTGGCGTCTGGCTCGTGATCGGGCTTGTGATCTACTTCATCTACGGTTACCGCAAGAGCAGGCTGGCTCAATAAACCCATTATCTCCCCGCGGTCGCACTGCAGTTGGGTCCTGAATAGACATTCGTCTGGACGGGATTCCATTGCGATTGGCTGAGCCAGTTCTCATCGCCCGGATCCAGGCAAATCTGGCTAAGCGACGGCAAATTGTCCAGTCGGATGGGAGAGCCCGATGCCTTTTGCGAGTTCCAGGTTATGCCGTTCTGGATGTTGACGTAGGCAAGCGACGGATTCGAACCACAATCCAGCCTTACGACACCGGTCATTCGTGCATCCAATTCCGTTATCAGCGTGCTGCGGATCGAGAGTTCGCGAAGGTTCCACATTTCGTCCAGATCGATCCATGCAATGGGATTGTGTCCGCAGGAAAGCCGACGAAGCGCGGGAAAATCCTGCAAGCCCAAGCTGGAAATAACGTTGTTTTCGACCTCGAGCACCTCGAGAAGCGGACCCAATTGCCCGATTTCCGCAAGCTGATTGCCGGTGCAGCGGAGCCATTTCAGGTTGGGAAAATGGGCTAGCCCTGTGAGGGAATAAATTTGAGGCTGTCCTTGCGCTGTTGTCAGGTCAAGCCCATAAACCGCCGAAGCTTCGGCCATGGAAATTTCCCCATCGTGATTGGCATCAGGACACATCGTGAAGTAGCCCGGCGATCCGGACAAGGTCGAAGCCACCTGAAAATTCACCAGTCTGGATTTTAGGACCGGGTCCTGAAAATAGATGTTTTGCGACAGGGCAGTTACGGTTGCAAGTAGTAAGGCCAGAAGTTTCATCGGTTAGTTTTTGGCTAAACTATAACCGAAAATCAGGAGCTTTTTACGGGGAAACCGTCGAATTATTTATTTTACTAATAACATTATTATTAACTAATTACAACACCCCCGTCTCCACCATGCATTCCCGCATCATCGTCCAGGTCCGCTCGATATCGTTGTCAAGCCCAATCGAGAACCGAACCAGCCCATCAGTAAGTCCCATCTGCGCCTGCTCATCCGCCGGTATTTCGCTGGAGGTCGAGGTACCCGGCGCGCTAAAGAGCGTCTTGTAAAACCCGAGGCTCACGGCCAGGTATCCAAGGTTCCGCTGCTGCATGAGTTCCATCATCGCGACGGCCTTTTCGGCGCTTCCGGCGTCAACGGTTAGCATGCCCCCAAAACCGTATTCGGCGTTCATCATCGACTTATAAAGTTCATGTCCCGGATGGCTGGCAAGCCCCGGATAGACGGTCTTGATACCCGCTGCTTCGAATTTTTCGGCAAGGTACAATGCATTCTGGCTGTGTTGCTTGATCCGGATGTGCAGCGTTCGCAGGTTTTTCATCACACTGGCGCTGCGCAACGAATCCATCGTCGGTCCCAGGAGCATGCTCGCCCCGGAATTCACGTCTTTCAGCGAATTGATGAAATCCCTCGAGGCGCACGTCACGCCTGCCACCGTATCGCTCGATCCGTTGATGTATTTGGTCAGCGAGTGGATCACGATATCGGCGCCAAGCCTGGCCGGAGCCACCGCAAGGGGCGAAAAGGTATTGTCCACCACCAGGGTAAGGCCGTGTTTCCTGGCTAATTTGGATAGCGATGCAATATCGGCCACCTCCAGAAGCGGATTTGAAACCGTCTCGCAGTACAGCACCTTTGTTTCTGGGGTTATCGCGGCCTCGACAACGTCCATTTTGGTGATGTCAACAAAAGTCGTAGCGATGCCCAGCCTTGGTGCGAAGTTCTTCAAAAATGCATAGGTCCCGCCATAGATCGTGCGGCTGGATACGATGTGGTCGCCCTGCCCGCAAAGCTGCAGCAATGTCGGGGTAATCGCGCCCATCCCGGATGCCGAAACATTTGCCGCCTCGGTGCCTTCCATCGCCGCGAGCGCCTGGTCCAGGTAAAGGTTGCTGGGCGAGGAATGCCGCGAGTAGAGGTAACAGCCCTCGGCGTTGCCCTCAAAGGTGTCAAACATCTTCTTGGCCGATAAAAACGTATAGGTCGAGGAATCTGAAATTGAGGGGTTTACGCCTCCGAACTCGCCAAAGTACTGAAGGTCCTGAATCTTATCTGCGGGATTGAATGCCATGATTTTTTTCATTTGGAGCCAATTCCCGCTTTCCGCTGTATCTTTTTTGGGCTGGCGCCGCAAAAAAGGATGCCGCATCAATCGGGGCTAGGCCATGATTAGACTTCGGCCAAAGAAAGGAAGTCGTAAACTTTTAATCAACACAAAACCACTTATGTATGAAAATTTATCTGTAAAATCTTTAATCGACCATTAAAATTGCGGAAATTGCCGCCAAATTCACAATTCCGCCGAATGGACGCCATCGACAAGCAACTCCTCGCCCTGTTGCAGGAAAACAGCCGCCGGACCACCAAAGAGCTTTCAAGCAAACTCGGGCTCTCGGCCACCGCAGTTTACGAGCGTGTGCGCAAGCTCGAGAAGTCGGGCGCGATCAAGAAATATGTCGCGCTATTAGAGAAAAATAAGATCGGGAAGGGGTTCGTCGTTTTCTGCCACATTAAGCTTCTGCAGCATTCACGGGACTTTCTGACACGGTTTGAGCGTGAGGTCACCAAACTCGACGAGGTGCTCGAGTGCTACCACGTCAGCGGCGATTACGACTACATCCTGAAAGTCTGCGTCGAAAACATGGAAGCCTACCGCGAATTCATGGTGACCAAGCTCACCACGCTGCAACACATCGGCAGCACGCATTCGACCTTCATGATCTCGGAGGTCAAGAGTACGACGGCGTTTGTGTTATGATTATTCCTTGACCAATTTCTGCACAAATCTTCCCTCAGTCGAAACCACCTCCACAAAATAGATCCCCTTCCCCAGGTCGCTCACATCAAAACTGCCTAGGTCGCCCGGGAATGTTTTAACCCGCTGGCCAAGTGCATTGAGGATCGCCACTTTTTCCGGTATTTGCGAAGTGGAAATTGAGAAGGAGGTGTTTGCTGGATTGGGATAAAGCGCCAAGCGTTGCAGATCCACTGGATCCACGCCCAGTTGCGTTACGGTCGTCTCCACGAGGTTTGTCACGATGGGATAGTTGAAGTCGAAATAGATATTGGCTTTGTTCGAGAATGTCGTGCCCACCGTCGATGTGTTTTTGGGCTTGATTCGGAAGGCCACAAACCCGTGGCTGTTGGGCTCATCGGTGGTGGCATCGGCAAGGTTGATGTCGTCAAAGACAAATTCCACCATTGCGCCTTCGCGTCTCTGGGTGAAGGCATGGCTGGCGCCGACAACTTCGTAAGTCGCAAGATCCAAATCGTTCTCGATCATGTCCCGCACCACGACGGTTTCGGCGGGCGCAGTACCCACATTCTGGAAACGGACCACATAATTAAGATAATTGCCGATCTGGGATTCCGAAATCGACGAGCCTTCCAGCAC
>JAEWCF010000098.1 GCA_023390775.1 Bacteroidota bacterium
AAATTTATATATTTGACCGCTATGGAAAACTCCTCAAGCAGATAAGCCCGCAAGGAGCCGGATGGGACGGAACCTACAACGGACAACCCCTCCCATCGACCGATTACTGGTTCACCGTCTTCTATCCAGAGGCCGGGGCGACCAAGGAGTTTAAAGCCCATTTCTCATTAAAACGATAAACATGAACCTTAAAAAGAAGTATCTTTTTTTACTATTGCTATTATCCCAGTTTTCTTTTTCCCAGGAGGGTATCGCGGTTTATTCAGATTACCTGACCGATAACTATTACCTGATCCACCCTTCAATGGCCGGTGCGGCAAATTGCGCCAAATTGAGGTTGACGGGAAGGCAACAGTGGTTCGGGCAGGAGGATGCCCCCGCGCTCCAGACCTTGAGTTTTAATGGAAGCCTCGGGGAGCGTTCGGGTGCGGGTATTATCGTTTTTAATGATCGCAACGGTTACCATTCACAAAAAGGTTTGAAACTGACGTATGCCCACCACATCCGGTTTTCCCGCGATGACATCGACTTGAATCAATTGTCGTTTGGTATGAGCGCCGGATTCGTGCAAAGCTTACTCGACGAGACCGAATTCATCGAATCGGGCGATTATGACCCGAACGTGGATGGAACCATCACCCAGAAGGATTCGTACTTCAACGTCGATATCGGGGCTTCATACAATTACCTTGACTTTTACGCCCACTTCACAGTAAAGAATGCTTTGGCAAACAAGCGTGAGATCTATTCGGAAATTGAAAGCGATAACCTTCGGAAATTCCTTCTCAGTGCGGGTTATACCTTCGGGGATGCCGAAACCATACAATGGGAGCCTTCGGTATTGCTTCAACTCGTAAGCCAGACAAAGGAAAAATCGGTAGACCTTAACCTGAAAGCATACAAGGAACTGGATTTCGGACGTGTTTGGGGTGGGGTTTCCTACCGCCGGAGCCTGGACGGCGCTCAGTACGTCAACGGCAACAGTGTAGAAGACCAAAAATTGCAATACATTACTCCGATCATCGGCGTGAACTACAAGAACTTCATGGTCGCCTACACATATTCATCATTATTGGGCGATGTGAAATTCGACAATGGCGGTTTTCACCAGATTACCCTGGGGATGAACCTGTTCTGCGAGCGCGAGAAGTATGAATGTAATTGTCCGGCAATCAACTAATACATGTCCCGGCAACGGGACATTTTTTTTATGGTAATCTTACCCGTTAACGGCAAATCGCCCCAAATTCCCCACGATTGTTTTGTCGCACCCAATGCCACTATTGTTGGCGATGTGACTTTAGGGCAGTCTTGCAGCGTCTGGTTCAACGCCGTAATCCGAGGCGACGTGCACTTCATCAAGATCGGCGACAGGGTCAATATACAAGATGGTGCCGTTTTGCATTGTACCTATCAGAAGCATCCGCTGGTAATCGGCAACAATGTGTCTATTGGGCATAATGCCATCGTTCACGGGTGCACCGTGCATGACAATGTATTGATCGGCATGGGTGCCATTGTCATGGACAATTGTGTGGTGAACAGCAATTCTATCGTGGCGGCCGGCGCCGTGGTGACCCAAAATACGATTATTGAATCAGGGGCGATTTACGCCGGTGTTCCGGCCAGGAAGGTAAAGGACATCGATCAGTCTGATTTTGCGGGGGAAATCGGCCGCATTTCAAAAAATTACGTGATGTATTCGGGATGGTTCAAGGAGGATCAAAAGTCCCTGAAGGACACCGAATAATCCCCGACCAGGGATTTCAATACCGTGGGATCGCCGTTCGAATAAAAAACATTGCTGCTGCCTGATTTCGTACTCAGCAACTTCTTTTCCGAAAGAATTTTGCGGGTTTGCCTGGCGACTGCCTCGCCGGAATCAATAATACGCACATGTTTCGGGAGTATTGCCGAAATCGCCGGGATCAGGTACGGATAATGGCTGCAACCCAGGACCAGGTAGTCGATGTTTGCCTCTACCATCGGGTCGAGGTACCGGTGAAGAAGTGCGTTCATTTCGGGCGAATCGACCTTGCCTTCTTCAATTAGCTGCACGAGCCCGTGGCCAATCTGCTCAATTATCTTTGTATCGTGATAGGTGTCTACCGCGCGATTGAACAATTCGCTGCTCAGCGTGCCTTTCGTGGCCAATATGCCGATGGTTTGGGTGTTCGAATTAAGGGCCGCGGGCTTGATTGCAGGTTCGATTCCGATGAAAGGGACGTCGAATTCAGACCGGAGTTCGCGGATCGCATTTGTTGTGGCGGTATTGCAGGCAACGACGATAATTTTGCATCCGAGTTCGAGCAACAACCTCGTGTTCTTTCGGCTGAGTTCGACAATTTCCTGAGGCGGCCTTTCCCCGTACGGAGCGTTCTTGCTGTCGGCAAGGTATATTGTATCCTCATTTGGCATCAGCCGATGGATTTCCCGCCAGATCGACGTTCCCCCAATTCCCGAATCGAATATGCCAATCGGCTTGTCCTGCTGCATAGGCAAATGTAAAAAAAAAGCCCCGCTGTTGCGAGGCCTTTTATATGGGGTTAAATTAGAAACCGAGGTCTTTTTTGACATCTGCGGTGATATCCGGACCATCGGCCATCAACAATTCGGCTGAATTGAAGACATACTGGTATCCTTTGGCCTTGCCTACTTTCTGGATCGAGGCACGTACCTTGTCGATGATCGGCTTGGTCAGGTCCTGTTCTTTCTTCTGCAATTCCTTTTGCGCGTTGTCACGGAAATCAACGATGCGCTTCTGCATGTCCTGAACCTCGCGGGAACGCTCCTCGTTGACCTTATCTCCAACCGTAGTGGCTTCCTGCTCGTACTTCTTAATTTTATTCTGGTACTCGTCCACCATCGTCTTGTAGTCGGTGTCATAAGTGCCGCTCAACTTTTCCAATTGCTTCTGTGCATCGAGCATCGCCGGCATCTTTGACATCAATTCCTGAACGTCGACATGCGCGGTCTTTGCCTGTGCAACAACTGCCTGGCTGGCACCAAAAAAAGTGACGGCAGCGATTAGTAAAGTCTTGAATTGTTTCCTCATCATCTTAAAAATTAGTTTACTGTTTTATTCTTCGTTTTTGGGTTCTTCTTTCTTTTCTTCCTTTGCCTTTTTGGCTGCTTCGCGTTCGGCGAGAATTTTTGCCCTTCGCTCGTCGGCTGCTTTTTTGCGCTCGTCAAGAATTCGCTGGCGCTCCGCTGCCTTGTCCGCCTTTGCATCGGTAGCGGTGGAATCGGCAGGAGTTTCGTTCATTTTTTGTTCGGTATCGCCTTCCTTGCCCGTTTCGGAAGGTGGAGTCGTGCCATTCTTTTTGGCTTCGCGATCAGCTTGCTGCTGTTTGCGTTTTTCCTCCGCAAGGCGTTTCTTCTCCTCCTGTGCGGCCTTTCGGTCTGCTATCAGTTTTTCCCTGGCGGCCTTGCGCTCGTCCAACACTTTCTGGCGCTCGGCCAATGCGGGATTTTCGTCCTGCATGTCTTCAAGAGCCTCTTTCTTCTCTTCTTCCTTAAGTTGTTTCTTGCTGAGCTGGTCCCGTTTGGACGCACGGGTCAGGGCGCGTACGACCTGGTCACTGATGTCGTGGCGCTTGGCCGCGAAAAGCATGGTGAGGTCGGATGATTTGTCAAAGATGAAATCGTATTTGCGCGCTTCGGAAATGTCCTGGACCGCCGTGAAAACCTGGTCCTGTATCGGCTTGACCAAAACTGCTTTCTGAACCATGAGGTCGCCGTTTGGCCCGAAGCGCTTTTGCTGGAAATCCGAGAGTTCGGTTTCCTGGAACCTGATTTCCTCCTCACGTTCTTCGATGAGTTCCTTTGTAAGCAGGACGCGCTCGGTCTTGAGCGCCTCTTTCAGCCGGAGGATTTCGTTCTTCTTGGCCTCGGCCTCCTGCTTCCACTTTTGGGCTTTCTGCTCCAATTGATTCTTTGCTTCGGTATAATCGGGGACATTCTGCAGGATGTACTCCATGTCGATGTAGCCGATCTTGATTCCCCGCGATTGGGAATGTGCCGTCAGTGACGCGGCAAAAAGCAGGAGAAATAGAAATTTTTTCATAATCCGACGTGCTTTAGAAAATATCATGCCATTAAAACTGCTGGCCAATTATAAAATGCGTTTCCCATCCGTTCGGCTTCACAAGGCCCGGGATTGGCAGCGGGTCGAATCCGTAACCGAAATCGATCCCCAGCAGCCCGAATGCCGGCATGAAAACGCGCAATCCAAAGCCCGCCGAACGCTGCAGGACGAAAGGATTGTACTGCCTGAAATTCTCATAGGCGGCACCCCCTTCTACAAACGTCAGCGCATAGATCGAGGCGGCAGCTTTCATGGTGAGCGGATAACGCAATTCCAGTGAGAATTTGTTGTATACCGTGGCACCGTTCTGGTTTCCGGTAATCGGGTCGACCGGCGTGAGCGACTGATTGGGATATCCCCTGAGCCCGATCACCTCACGGCCATCGAGTGCAAAGTTCGCAAGGCCGTCCCCTCCAACAAAGAACCGTTCAAACGGAACCAGTCCGCGATCCTGGTTGTAGGCGCCCAAAAACCCGAATTCTCCCAATGAACGGAGGACCAATTTACCATAAATTTTTGTAAACCAGTCTGCTTTGAACTTTATTTTGTAGTACTCCAGCCAGTTGAACTTCTTCTGGTCCACCTTGGACTGATCCACATCGGCGTCCTGATAATTGTCCACGCGAACGAGCCCCGTCTGTGAAACCCCGTTCACGATCATGGTCGTGGTCTTCACATAATCGCCCGGTGCGATATAGACGCCGTCGATTCCAAAAAAGTCCACCTCCGGATTGCCGTTGTAGCGTTGCTTGTACTCGGCCTGGTTTGGCAGGTCGGCGTAATCCACCTTGTTGAACAGCGAGTAAGGCGGCGTCAGTTTGGCGGAAATGCTGAATTCGGATCCATAAGTGGGGAAGATCGGGTTCACACCCTTATTGTTGCGGCTAAGCCCAATGGTGTAAGCAAAGTTCCTGGACGATCCATTCCCAAAGGTAAACAGTCCCGTATTGTAGTTGTTAAGGTCGTAATACTGAAAGCTCAGCGCGTTTGAAAAGATAAACGAATCGTCCGGCACGGTAAGCCTTTTCGCAAGCCCGGCCGAGAGGCTGATGATATTGAAGCTTCGCGAACGGTCCACATTGTTGGTGGCGAAATTGTTCAGGTACTGCTTGCTATACGATAGCGAAGTCGAGAACTGGACCGGCTTGCGCCCGCCAAGCCAGGGCTCGGAAAAGGCGACGCTGTACGTCTGGAAGAACTGGCTTCCCTGCAAACGGAGCGAGACCTTTTGGCCGTCACCCATCGGGAGCGGCGTGTAGGCATCCTTATTGAAAAGGTTCCGCATCGAGAAATTGTTGAAGGAGAGCCCGAGGGTCCCGATGAACCCGCCGCCGCCGTAGCCGCCCTGGAGCTCGATCTGGCTTGATCCTTTTTCGACCAGGTTATACTCAATGTCGACGGTACCCGCCGCGGCATCGACATTCTTGAATTTGGGATTGATGGCCTCGGGGTCAAAGAATCCCATCTGGCCGATTTCACGAACAGTCCTTACGAGGTCTTCTTTGCTGTACTTCTGACCCGGTTTGGTGCGAAGCTCGCGATAGATAACCTCGTCATGAGTTTTGTCGTTGCCGACAACCGTGATCTTGTTGAAGTATGCGATCGGCCCTTCGACAATCCGGATCTCGAAATCGATGGTATCGTTCGCCGTGCTGACCTCTACGGCATTGACGTTGGAGAACAGGTAGCCGTTATTTTGGTAAAGGTTCGTAATGTCTTCGCCGTCGGGTTTGGACTTGTCGGCAATCCTTTTTTCGAGCAGGACGCCATTGTACACATCGCCTTTCTTGATTCCCAGCAGGCGCCCGAGCAATTCATCCGAATAGATCGTATTCCCCAGGAATTTGATGTCGCCGAAATAGTATTTTCGGCCCTCTTCCAGCGCGATCTTGATGTCGATGTTGTCGCGTTCGCGGTTGTAAGTCACGGTATCCGATACGATCCGCGCATCGCGATACCCCTTTTCCTTGTACTTGTCAATCACGCTCACAAGATCCTCGCGGTACTTGTCGCGGATGAATTTCGAGACCTTGAAAATCCGGAGCGGGCTCTTTTGCTTCGTGTTCTTCATGAACTTTCGAAGCTTCGCATCGGTAAACATTTCGTTGCCCGTAAACTCGATACTGCCCACCTTCACCTTGTCGCCACGGTCGATGTCCACGACCATTTTGACAAAATTGCCCGCTATGGTGTCGGGAATGATATTGATATTGGCCTTGGCGTTGTAAAAGCCGTCCTTGCGGAATTTATTTTCGATGTAGTTCTTGCTGGTCGTGATAAGGTTCTCGTTGACAACCTTGCCCTTTGAAAGGCCGGTCTCCTTGGTGAGCCCTTCGATCTTGCTCTTTTTCACGCCCTGGAACCGTACTTCGCTCAATTTTGGCAATTCCTGGATGTTGAGTTCCAGCCAGACGCTGTCATTGGCGGTCCTGGTCACGTAGAAGTCGATGTCGCTAAAGAGGCCCAGTTTACCCAATTTCTTGATCGCGTTTGCGATCTGTTCGCCGGGAATGGTGATGCGCTGGCCCTTTTCAAGGCCGGTAAACGTTACGACTGTCTGTTTGTTGAAGCTGATTTTGCCGGTGACTTCGACATCGGCGAGGATGTAGCTGGTTCCCTGGTCGAATGGTACTCTTTCCTGGGCTATGGTTTGAGAAATACTCCCGAAGATCAACAGACCGAGGAATATTCTTAATGGATTGATTGGCACTAAGAATCTATTTAATTTGTTCACTTGTTTTTCCAAATCTGCGCTCGCGCTTCTGATAATCGGCAATGGCCAGCAGCAGGTCTTCTTCCTTGAAATCCGGCCAGAGCACATCGGTGAAATAAAGCTCGGCATACGCGATCTGCCACAACAGGAAATTGCTGATCCTGCACTCGCCGCTGGTCCTGATCAACAGGTCGACGTCCGGCAAATTTTGCGTGTAAAGATGCTGATTAATAACTGATTCGTCAATATCGGCTTCTGAAATTATATTATTTTTAACTTTGTACGAAATTTCTCTCACGGCAGAGATAATTTCTTCACGCGAACCATAACTGAGCGCAATGGTCAGGGTCATTCGCGAATTGTCTTTCGTCTTTTCGATAACATCCCGAAGTTCCTTTTGCACCGATGGGGCCAGACGCTCGAAATTGCCGATGGTGCGCAGGCGGATGTTGTTGTCGTGGAGCGATTTGAGTTCCCTGCGAAGCGAGCTCACGAGCAGTTTCATCAGGGTTTCGACCTCGGCCTTGGGACGATTCCAGTTTTCGGTGGAGAAAGCGTAAAGCGTCAGGTTTTCGATGCCGATACGCGCCGATGCCTCAACCGCCTCCCGGACCGCCTTGCTGCCGTTTTCATGGCCAAAGACCCGCATCATGCCTTTTTGTTTGGCCCAACGGCCATTGCCGTCCATTATGATGGCGATGTGCTTGGGAAGCCGGTCTTTGTCAATCGTATCTTTCAATCCCATTTATTCAGCGCAAAAGCATGGTTTTTCAGTAAAGGTGTAGGTTAACGTGAAGCCGGTAAATACGTACCAGTCCTTGCTGTTCGTGTTGCCGAAACGCAGCGGCGCAAGGTTGTCGTTCTTGGGGTTGCTGCCGTCGAGGTTGTCGGTGAAGGAATAACGCGCGCCCACTTCAAAGCCCAAAACCAGCTTCGGGAACACATTTGTCTTGAAACCCACCGTCATCGGGATGGCCAAAGTCGTCTCGGTATAATCCTTTTCGGTCGCGCCGTTCACCACGAAAAGCTCGTCATAGATCAAAAGCGACAGGCCGGTGTAGACGTAAGGCGTGAATTGCCTGTCAAGTTCGTGCAGGTTGAATTCGAAGAAATTGAATTCCAATCCCGCCGAAATCTCCTTAATGTCGTTTTCAAAATCAAAATCCCGAAGCTTTCGCCCGTCCGATTTCGATTCCTCGTCCCGCGCGGTAATCTTGGACTGGACATAGGATATCCTGTACGAATGCCTCGGGCTGCGGTTCCATTTGTAAAGGACGCCGTAGGCAAATTCGTTTGGTTTTACATATGCATCGGGGCCAACGTCCCCAATGTAGTTGCTTCCGCCCAAAAACACCCCAAGTTCATTGATCTGCGCCACGGCGGGCGAAGCCATTACAATGAATAATATGAGGGTGAATATCCTGCGCATGGTTTGAAAATAGCGTGCAAATATAACAATTATGGGTCGGTGGCAGCCATTGTCGCGCAACAATTTGAGTCGGCGGCGGTTTACACAAAACGGCGGAATCGATGTTGTAGTATGAAAGCGCCTCAGTTACGGCGGTCTTCTCCCCAAAGCAGTTTGCGCCGGAGGGTCTTGAGGAATGTTTCGCCCGATATTTCGGCCATCCGGATCGTGAAAGGGGTCCTTGAAATCGATAATATGGATTCGTTCGGCACCGATGCGATCCGCGAATCGAGTGATACAAGGTATTGGCTCTCGCGGCCACTCACCTTTAAACGGATCGTGACATTGTCCGGGATGACCAGCGGGCGCGCGTTGAGATTGTGCGGTGCGATTGGCGTGATGACCAGGCTCTTGACCTCAGGTGTCAAAATCGGCCCCCCGCAACTGAGCGAATATCCCGTGGATCCGGTGGGGGTGGAGACGATCAGCCCGTCCGCCCAGTAGGATTTTAGGTATTCCCCATCGATAAAAGTCTCGATCGTGATCATGGAGGTCGTGTCCTTGCGGCTCACCGAAATCTCGTTCATCGCAAAATTGAGCGTTGCCAGTTCCGGGATGGGCGGGTCGCAATCCAGGCTGAGCAGGGTGCGTTCCGAAAGATGGAAGTCGCGGTCCAGCACTTTCTGCAGGAATTCCTCAAGGTTGTCCATCTGCCCCGATGCGAGAAAGCCCAACCTGCCGGCGTTTATCCCCAGGATCGGGATCCCTTTGTCCCGCACCAGCGTGGCGGCGCGAAGTATTGTGCCGTCGCCCCCAATGGATATCAACAGGTCGACATCGGTCTCCAGGCCCTCATGCCCGCGAAAAGTCCTGTATTCTTTCGTGAGCAGTTTTTTCTCGTATAAAATTGATAGGAAATCGGCCTCGATGACCAGCTGGGTATCGTTTCGGTTGAGGAACAGGAAAATCTCCCGGATGATCGGCTCGGTGCTGTTCTGGTAGTATTGGCCGTAGATCGCGATCTTCATCAGATGTTCAGGTACTTGTCCAGATAGTCCGATCGTTCGCGAAGGCTGTGCAGGTATGTGTCCTCGACGTGTTCCGAAATGATCTCGTAATTGTATCGTCTAAAGGTCTGGATGATCTCGTTGATCCCGCCGAGGGTAACCTTGATGGTGATCTGCACGGTATCCACGCTGGCCTCGGAGATGAAAACACCCAGGACACGCCCATTGTTGGTCTCTACGATCTGCACGATCTGGCTCATCGAATAATCCCTGACCGGCTTCTCGACGATGATGATCCCGCCCGGCTCCTTGAGAAACGGCGTCTCATTGAAGATCCGGATGATGTCCGGGATTTCATAATACCCGATGTAGGCGTTGTCCTCGTCGAGCACGGGGACAAGATTGGTTTGGTTCCGCGCGAAAATTTCGAGGACGTCCATCCACAGCATGCCCTTGCGCGCAAAAAAACCTTCCATCGCATACCGGAATTGCCCGATGGGTTTGTCCTGGTCAAACGTGAGGACGTCCTCGCCGCTCACCGACCCGATGTAGATGCTCTCCTCAACCACCGGAAAATGCGAAAAAGGCACTTCTTCAAAAAAATCGCGCACCGCCGCGACCGAATCCTTGCTGTCGAGCGGTTTGTAATCCTTGCTGATGTAATCGTTGATCTGGGTCATTCCTGGTGGCATTTCAAGATGCAAAATAATCAAAATTCATCAGATTCGTGGGGGTTTAACGCGTATTTTTGCCCTAAATGCAAGCCATGGTCAAACTAAGCGTAAACATCAACAAACTGGCGACACTTCGCAATGCGCGCGGGCACAACATGCCCGATCTCGTCAAATCCGCAGGGGACATCCAACGCTTTGGTGCCCACGGGATCACGATCCATCCGCGCCCGGACGAGCGCCACATCCGCTACAGCGATGCCCGCGAACTTCGCCATGTTGTCCATACCGAATTCAACATCGAGGGCAATCCCGAACCCAAATTCATCGATCTCGTTCTCGAAGTGATGCCGGAACAGGTCACGCTGGTCCCCGACCCGCCGGGCGCGATCACCTCAAACGCGGGTTGGGATACCGTGGCGCACCGGGATATTCTTCGGGAGGTCATCGCAACCTTTAGGGACAAGGGGATCCGAACTTCCATTTTTGTGGATCCGGTGATCGAAATGATCGAGGGCGCCGCCCAAACCGGCACCGATCGCATCGAACTCTACACCGAGGATTTCGCCCGGGGTTTCGCGTCGGGTAACCCAAGTGCGGTCGAACCCTACCGGCTGGCCGCCATCCGCGCCAATGAACTGGGGCTCGGGATCAACGCCGGCCATGACCTGAGCCTGGAGAATATCAGGCATTTCAAGGAAAATGTCCCGGGCCTGCTCGAGGTTTCCATCGGCCACGCGCTGATCTGCGAATCGATTTACCTGGGTCTCGAGAACGTCGTCAACATGTACATCCAAAAATTGAAATAGGGCGTGCCGGCCTGCTGCGCGCCGTCGCGTGTTCCGCAGTGCACGGCACTTTGCTTCACCCGCTCACGCAAAAACTGCTAACCATGGAAATACTGCACTCCAAAATAGAAGGCGAGGGCCGTCCGCTTATCATCATGCACGGCTTTCTGGGGATGTCCGACAATTGGAAGACGCTTTCGGGCAAATACGCCGAAGCCGGTTTCCAGGTGCACGCGCTCGACCTGCGTAACCACGGCCGAAGTTTTCACTCCGAAGACTTTTCATACGCCGCCATGACGGAAGACCTGTTGAATTACCTGGACCATCACGGGATCGCAACCGCCGACATCATCGGGCATTCCATGGGCGGAAAGGTCGGGATGTTCTTCGCCACCTCGCATCCGCAGCGCACCAAAAGCCTTATCGTCGCCGATATCGCACCCAAATATTACCGCCCGCACCACGATGAGATCCTCGATGGGCTTTCGGCCATCGATTTCACGCAGAAACCAGACCGCGCCCAAGCCGATGAAATCCTTGCAGCCTACGTTCCCGATGCCGGCACGCGGCAGTTTCTGCTCAAGAGCCTGTATTGGAAAGAGCCGGGCCAGTTGGCGTTTCGGTTCAATCTTGACGTATTCCTCAAGAGCCGCGATATCATCGGCGATGAACTCACATCCGGGGCGCGTTACGACGGACCGGCCATTTTCCTGCGCGGGGCCAATTCCCGTTACATCAAGGACGAGGATGCGCCGCTGATCAAAGTCCATTTTCCGCAGGCGAAGATCGTGGACATCCCAAACGCGGGGCATTGGCTTCACGCCGAGAATCCGCAGGCATTTTTGGACGAATCCCTCCGATTTCTCAAACAGCCATAAAAAAAGGCCGCCTTCGGCAGCCTTTCTTTGTACTATTTGCAATTATTGTTTCAGGACCTTCATCGCCTTGGCCTCACCGCTCGCGTTGACCACGGTTACGATGTAGGCGCCGGTCTGCAGTGACCCGAGATCGATCGACGGATTGTCAACCGAACCCATATTTTGCTTCAATACGGTCTTGCCCGTCAGGTCTGCAACGACCACGGAGCGGATCGATTCGCCTGAAATATTGATCACGCCCATTGTCGGGTTTGGATAGATTGCGAAGTTCATGCGGTCAAATCCCGCAACCGGGAGTTGGGTTCCCGTGTATTTGTAAATACCCCCGGTGGTCGAATTCTGGTTAAATCCGCCGGCGAACCCGGTCATGTTGTTAAGGAACTCGATTGTGGTAAACTGCGTATCGGCCTCGGCCACCTGCCAGGTTGCACCGTCATCAAGGCTGTAGTAGGAACCGTAACCGGTCGCACCGCCCGACGACACCACCATGGTCGTCCCCGGAACGTACTCGATGTCGTTATTCCCGAAAACCCCGGTAGGGATCAGCGGGGTCCAGGTGACGCCGCCGTCGCTAGTGCTCCAAAGCTGGCCGCCGCTGTTGTTGAGCAGGCCCTTGTTCTCGTCGGAGAAAGTATAATTCCCGGATTCGGCTGCTCCGCCAAAATCCGAAAGCGGAGTTTGCGAGACGGTCCAATTCAAGCCTTTGTTCGTGGATTTGTACAACCTTCCCATGCTTGTGCCAAACCAGATCGTATTGCCAACGACATCGAGGTTGTGGACGTATCCGTACTCAGATGCGCTCATCGGGGGAGGAATGTTCGCCGATGGTACGCGCGTCCAGGTAGTTCCACCGTTTGTGGTGGTGTAGATTTCAAAATAACCGCCTTCGGGATCGCCCTGGGCTACACCCTCATTCTCGTTCCAGAAGTGTACAAAATTTGCAAAGCTCGCCGCGCCGGAAAACGACGCTGTTCCTTGTTTGGCCCATGTTGCGCCGCCATCCACGGTCTTCCAGACGCCCTGTCCGGCCGATGTGGCGGCCGTTGGGTAACCCGAAATCCATGCAGTAGTGGCCGATACGGCGCTAATCGAGGAGAGGCCCGTGTTTGCCGTGCCCAGTCCGAGGAATGCGGTGCCCGCGGTCCAGGTGTTTCCTCCGTCCGTGCTGCGTGAAAAATCCTTTACGGTTTGGTTTCCCGCTCCCGAACCGTCGTAGGCCTTGACCCAGACGACATTGTCATTGACGATCGAGATGTCGTCGATTCCCCGGCTCGCGGCCGTGAACCCTGTTGCCTTCGGTGTCCAGAACTGCGCGTTTGCAGCACCGGCGCCCATCAGCATCAATACAAGTAATTGTTTTTTCATCTTAAAGTTTTTTGGGTTTAACCAAATGTAAGTAAAAAAGTTATGCAAATAAAAAAGCCTTCCGTGTGGAAGGCTTCTATTTAAAAGAATCGAAAAAATTAGTTCTTTACGATTTTCTTTACGGCAGTTCCCTGGTCAGATGAGATGTTCATCATGTACATGCCCGAAGACAGGTCGGCGATGTTGATCTGGATGTCTGCAGGGGCATCGGTAAATTTAACCGACTTCACGGTACGGCCGTTCAGGTCTGTGATGTCCACTGCATTGACGCGGATTGATTCTGCGTTTGTCAGGTTGATCACGTTTGTGGCCGGGTTCGGGTAAGTCGAGAATTTAGCCGAGAACGCCTCGTTTGCAGCCAGGTTTGAAGACAGGATGCGGAAATCGTCCACCATCAGCATGTAGTGGTCAACACCAACGTTGCGGATAGCCACGCGGACTGACTGGTTGTTGTAAGCTGCCAGCGAAAAAGTTTTCTCTTCCCAGTCAGGGTATGGAGCCTGAAGTGCAGGGATACCCGTTGAGATGACGGTAAAGTCAGAAAGGGAAGTAGGGTTTGGGTTTGTGGTGGCGTAAACGCGATACTGCTCAAGCCCGTAAGAGTTGGACATTGATTTTACCCAGAACTTAACTTCGTTGTTGGAAGTTCCCAAAGTTACCATCGGGCTCACCAAAAGGTCATTGTTTCCAACGCCTGCTTCCGGAACAGAAGCCCATGAAGCCGCGTACTTGCTTCCGGTGTGCGGATCGAAGTTGCGAACCTCGTCACCAGTCGTGGCATTGGTCACCTGCGCGGTTACGGGGTTGAAGATGATCCAGGCCTGTGGCTCGAAAGAGTTCGGCCATGGCTCTGCGCCGTCGGCCAAACCGCCTGTGTAAGTGCCAAGCCCGTCAAGGTCAATGGTCGTCCAGTCCCCAAAACCGGTGATCAGGAAGTCCTCATAATTTTCAAAACCGTCTTCAAAGACAGTCACCTGCGCGTTCGCCGAAAAGGATGCAACCGCAAAGGCAGAGAGTAAAAGTTTTTTCATAGATAATGTTCGTTAATTTAAATTGAAGTTCAAAGATAATATTTTTTTTATTCGGCAATTGTGGCAGTAAAATTATTTGCGTTAAAATTACCGTGCAGAACTGGTCTTTTTTGGAATTTTTTTAAATTCAGCACATGAAAATCTTGCTCCGGATCCTGTTGACCGCAATTTTGGTCATGCTTATTGCCAATTTCATGCGCGGCGTCGAAGTCGCGAATTTCGGGATTTCGATTCTCGTGGCCATTGTCCTCGCCCTGCTCAACCTGTTCATCAAGCCGCTTATCGTCATCTTCACCCTTCCGGTCACCGTCCTGACGCTGGGACTTTTCCTGCTTGTGATCAACGCGCTCATGATCATGCTGTGCACGGTGATCGTTGGTGGGTTCCACGTCGATTCGTTCTGGACGGCGTTGCTTTTCAGCATCATCCTTTCGCTGATGCAATCGCTTGTCTTTAGGTTGACGGGGGAGACGAAGGAATGATGAATGATGAATTTTGAATTGCGTTCCAAAGAAACCAATTGCCGAATCTGGGTTTTGAGTTCTGGGTTTTGAGTTCTGGGTTTTGGGTTTTGGGTAATGAGTTATATTCGGACATTTGTGGTGTCAACCCGTTTTTCCTTTAAGCGTTCTTTTTCCACGCGAACGATCAATCTATTATTTGTACGTTGCCGCGTCGGAAGTCTCGTTCGACGTTCGTCATTCGTCATTCGACATTTTGTTTTTCATACACTTTTCCCGTACCAAACATCACTGCAGATTTACGACCTTCGGGTGTAGGGGAAGGGCCGGGTGTGTTCCCATGATCTGTACGCGAGCGGGTTTTGGGTTTTGAGTTCTGGGTTTTAGGTTCTGGGTTTTGAGTTTGATTCGGACATTTGTGATGGCAACCCGATTTTCCTGTTTGCAATACATCTTCAACGCGAACATTCTGCAATAATTTTATCGGTGCCGCTTCGGGAGTCTCATTCGACGTTCGTCATTCGACATTCGACAGTTTGTTTTTCATACACTTTTCCC
>JAEWCF010000083.1 GCA_023390775.1 Bacteroidota bacterium
CCCAGGAACAGTGGGAGGAAGATTCAAAGAACAACCGCATCCTGGTGACCGAAGACAATGTTGCCGATGTCGTTTCAATGATGTCCGGGATTCCGGTGAACCGGGTCGCCCAGACCGAGAGCAACAAGCTCGCGAAACTGCCCGAACTGATCGAAAACAAGGTCATCGGCCAGAAGGAAGCGGTACTCAAGATCGCCCGCTCGATCCAGCGCAACCGCGCGGGCTTGAAGGATCCGAACCGCCCTATCGGTTCGTTCATTTTTCTTGGACAGACCGGTGTCGGCAAGACGCAACTCGCGAAAGTGCTCGCAAAGGAACTGTTTGATTCCGAAGATGCTTTGATACGCATCGACATGAGCGAATACATGGAGAAATTCGCGATCTCACGCCTTGTGGGAGCGCCTCCGGGATACGTGGGCTATGAGGAAGGCGGACAACTGACCGAAAAGGTACGGCGCAAACCGTATTGCGTGGTGTTGCTGGACGAGATCGAAAAGGCCCACCCGGATGTCTTTAACATGATGCTCCAGGTGCTGGACGATGGTTTCCTTACCGACAGCCTAGGACGCAAGGTCGATTTCAAGAACACGATCATCATCATGACCTCAAACGTGGGTGCCCGCCAGCTCAAGGATTTTGGGCAGGGCGTGGGATTCGGTACCGCGGCACGCACCGCATCGGCCGACGAGAATGCCAAGAGCATCATCGAGAACGCGCTCAAAAAGGCTTTTGCGCCTGAGTTCCTTAACAGGATTGACGACGTGATCGTTTTCAACGCGCTCGAGAAGGAGCATATCGATTTGATCATCGAGATCGAACTCAAAAAACTCTACGCCCGCATTGCCGACCTGGGTTACAAACTGAATCTCTCCGATAAAGCCAAGGCATTCATCGCCGAGAAAGGCTTTGACAAGCAGTTTGGGGCCCGTCCGCTTAAGCGTGCCATCCAGAAATACGTTGAGGATGCCCTTGCCGAAGAAATCATCATCTCCAAAATTGGCCAGGGCGACGAGATCTTCATGGATCTGGCAGACGAAACGGCCGATGAATTGACCGTGACGGTCCAAAAATCACAGGAACCGACCCCATAAAAAAAAGCCTCGAAAGAGGCTTTTTCTTTTTTAAGGCGTCGGGGTTGTCCCGGTAATGGTTCCCGGCTGGTCATCCGCCGACGAATGGTTTTTGAACATTTCATACTTGCGGTTGCCGTGTTGCTGATGATGTTTGTCTTCCAGGCCTTCACTGATGATGTCGTCCCCTGAAACCGGCTCAGGATCCCGACCCGACGCGGCGTGCTGGCCACGGATCTCATTTTCGAATTGGCGGTCATGGCCTTCGTGGCCCGTCATTCCGCTGCTGTTTTTATTTTCCATGGTTACGTGTTTTCCTTAAAATTAGCAACTTTGAGCCATTTGCCCACGTTAATTGGCTTCCCCTTCACATGAAAAACTTACTTCCTTATGACGGCTTTGCCTGGTATCAAAGCCAGGCGATTACCCACGCTTCGGCTTATCTTGACCGGCTGTTGGATGAAATACCCTGGCAACAGGAGAGGATACGGATGTTTGGACGCGAAATCGCGATGAGGCGCATGGTGAGTTGGCATGCCGATGAGGGCTTATCCTATACCTATTCAGGAAAGGTCAAGGAGGGGCTAGCCTGGACTCCCACCCTTTTGGACTTGCGTCGGCAAGCGGAGATGCTGACGGGGGCAACGTTCAATTCCTGCCTGCTCAATTTATATCATGACGGGCGGGACGCGATGGGTTGGCATTCGGATGACGAGCGGGCGCTGGGACCCGATCCCGTCATCGCTTCGCTGAGCCTGGGCGAGCCGCGAAAGTTCGGATTCAGGCACAAACAATCGGGAGAAAGAGTTGACCTGCTGTTGGAGCACGGCTCCCTTTTGCTTATGGGCACCGGCGTACAGCAAAACTGGAAGCATGCCCTTCTGCCATCGGCGAAAGCCACGAACCCGCGGGTCAGCCTGACCTTCAGGAGGATTTTTCCCGAATTATCATAGCCTTAACGATTTCCCTCGCCGGCCTTACCTAACTTTAAGAAAAAACGTATGCAGAATTATTCGCTCGTTCTCCACGGGGGCGCCGGTAAGGATTCGGAATTCATCCGAACCCACCGCGCCGGTATTGAATCCGGACTCAGAAAAGCCATGGATGTCGGCATCAAGGTCCTTCGGGATGGCGGCACTGCCCTGACTGCCGTGGAAATGGCCATACGCGAACTGGAGGACAATGCGCTGTTCAATTCGGGGCGCGGATCTGCACTCAACAATAAAGGCGAAATCCAGATGGACGCCTCAATCATGTGTGGCCGAAGGCGGTCCTCCGGCGCCGTCTCGATGGTCAAAAACGTGCGCAATCCCATTTCGCTGGCGCGGTACATCATGGAAAATACTTCGCACGTATTCCTGTCCTCCGAAGGCGCGCTGGAATTCGCCAAACACGAAAAGGTCGAACTTGAACCCGAATCGTACTTTGTCACCGACCACCAGGTGGAGGCTTTCATCAAGGCACGCGACCACGAGAAGCTGCAGGACGTGCTACGCAAACGAATCCACGGAACCGTCGGCGGAGCCGCGCGTGATTCCAACGGCAACCTGGCCGCGGGAACATCCACCGGAGGTACCGAGAACAGCCTGAGCGGGCGCATCGGCGACAGCAGTGTCATCGGCGCGGGTTGCTATGCCCAAAACGGGGTCTGCGCGATTTCGGGAACCGGGGACGGCGAAATCCTGATCAACCGCACCATCGCGTCATCGGTCGCTACGGCAGTGGATTATCTGCAAATGGATATACAAAAGGCCTGCGACTGGGTCATCAGGGAGCGAAATGCCGATATCAAAGGCGATATTGGCGTGATTGCGGTAGGGAACGAAGGTGCGATCGGAATGTCATTCAACTGCGAGCGGATGCACCGGGCATGGCTCGACGAATCGGGTGAGGTAAGGATTGCGATCTACAATTAGATGCTCGTAATGGTACGGGGCATGTCCCCGGCCGACGAATGATTGGAGAACATCCTGTATTTGCGGCTCACCGAATGATCTTCATGTTTCCTGCGCAAGTGGTGTTCCTCTTGATCGTGGTTGGCGCCTTCCCCGTTCAGGGGCTGCGCTTCATCGTGAATTTCCGGATTGGGAACCACGGTGTGTTCTGATTCTGTTTCCATGGCCAACGATTTTTGATTAACTGAGTAAAATTAATCAAAATAAAAAGGCGGCGCATGTTAATTCAGCAAATCCTGCTCGATCTCAAAACTTCTTAAAAACCTGACGGTATTTTCGATATCGTAATGCAGGATGCGGTCCTGCGACACATAAGGAACCTCGGTGCGATAGGACTTCAGGAAAGATTCGATAAACTCCCCGCAGCGCAGGGGCCGGCGAAACTCGATTGCCTGTGAGGCATTGAACAGTTCGATGGCGAGGATGCGCTCGAGGTTATTGACCACCTGGAGCGCCTTGACCGCGGCATTTGCGCCCATCGAAACATGGTCCTCCTGGCCGTTGCTCGATACGATTGAATCCACACTTGCCGGGGTACAAAGTTGCTTGTTCTGGCTGACGATGCTGGCCGCCGTATACTGTGGGATCATGAAACCCGAATTCAGTCCAGGATTCTCCACCAAAAACGCAGGAAGCCCCCGCAATCCCGAAATCAGCTGGTAGGTCCTCCGTTCCGAAATGCTTCCGAGTTCGGCAAGCGCCACGGCAAGAAAGTCGAGTGAGAGCGCGAGCGGCTGTCCGTGGAAATTCCCGCCCGACAAGACCTTATCGCTTTCCATGAAGATATTGGGATTGTCGGTCACCGAATTGACCTCGGTTTTGAAAACCCGCTTGACGTAATCGATGGCATCCTTTGAGGCGCCGTGCACCTGTGGAATGCACCGGAACGAATACGGGTCCTGCACATGTTTCTTGGGCTGCGCGATGATTTCGCTTCCCTCGAGGAACTCCAACACGCGTGCCGCCGTCACCACCTGTCCCTTGTGCGGCCTGATGTAATGGATCAGTTCATCGAAAGGTTCGGGCCGCCCGTCAAAGGCCTCGAGGGAAATCGTGGCAACCAGGTCGGAAAGGTAGGAAAGCTTGCACGCCTTCAGCAATACAAAAACCCCGTAGGCGCTCATGAATTGGGTTCCATTGAGAAGGGCCAGGCCCTCCTTGGATTCGAGTTTTAGCGGTTCCCACCCAAAATGCGGCAAAACTTCCGAAGCGTGCCTGCGCTGTCCGTTGAAATAAACCTCGCCCTCCCCCAGCAGCGGCAGTGAGAGATGGGCCAGCGGCGCAAGGTCACCGGAGGCACCCAGCGATCCCTGCGTGTAGACGACGGGCAAAATTCCGTGGTTATAAAAATCGACCAGTCTCTCGACCGTTTTTAACTGGACTCCTGAATACCCGTAACTTAACGATTGTATCTTCAAGAGAAGCATCAGCTTGACAACAGCCCGTGGAACCTCTTCACCGATCCCGCAAGCGTGCGATTTCACAAGGTTTTCCTGCAGGATCGCAAGGTCCGAATGATTGATCCTGATGTTGTAGAGCGAACCGAATCCGGTATTGATGCCGTAAATCGCATCGTCCTGCGACTCCATCTTCGCATCGAGGTATTCGCGGCATTTCTGGATGTTGATCTTTGCCTCTTCGGAGAGGGCCAGTGACTTGTGCCGCGAGGTGATTTCGTGAATCGTTTCAAGGGTCAGCACATCGCTGCTGATATAATGGAAATTGTCCATGGCAGGTATTTGGTGTGCCAAATTTGCGCAAATAAGCGGCAACTAACAAGCATTTTTTGGAATTGTTTAACCGATAATCCTGAAGGCGCTTCCCAAATGGCCGACAATGTCGCGCGCAATAAAAGACCGTATTCCCGTTTGCCGGATGCCGATGTCCGCCGACAGCCCGTGCAGGAAAGTTCCCAGTAACGCCGCTTCCATCGGTGAATGGCCCTGGGCCAGCAATCCGGTGATGATTCCCGTGAGCACATCGCCGCTGCCGCCGGTGGCAAGCCCCTGATTTCCGGTCGTGTTTACAAAACAACCCTCCGGAGCGGCAACATGGGTGGGCGCGCCCTTCAGTACGATTATAATTTGATATTTGTTCGCCAAAGCAACGGCGGCTTCGGGCGACGGTTCCGATCCAAAAAGCCTCCTGAATTCGCCCGGATGCGGTGTTAAAATGGTGTTCCTTGGCAGTTTCGCTAAATATTCGGTATTGTGGGAGATAATGTTAAGCGCGTCGGCATCAAGGACCATTGATGAACACTGTTTTTCCATGAAGGCGAGTAGGGCATGAACAGTCTGGCTATCGGTTCCCAATCCCGGCCCCACGCCTATCGCATCGGCTGAGATCGCGTGCGAAAAGTCGGCGATGGCGTCCCTGCCTGATGTGAGGGCCATCGCTTCCGGCACCGCAGTTTGAAACGCCGTGTAGCCGCATTCGGGGATAAGCCCCGTGACCAATCCGCATCCTGATCGCAACGCGCCCATAACAGAAAGCATGACGGCTCCCATTTTACCGTGGCTTCCGCCGATAAGCAGCGCGTGTCCCTGGGTTCCCTTGTGCGCATCGGGCAGAACCGGCCGTAGGCATCGACGGGCCAAAAAAATGTCGAAAGGCTTGATTTCCATCGATATAAAATTAGGTAAATTCTCCTCCCGAAATTTGCCTCCCCGCGCCATTTTTGCGTTTGCGGGGCGGTGAAAAAATGGTAAATTAGCACGCAAATTTGAGCCAGATGACCAAGAATACTGCCCTTACGCACGTCCATGAAAAACTGGGCGCCAAAATGATGCCTTTCGCAGGCTACAACATGCCCATCCAGTACGAGGGCGTCAATGCCGAGCATGAGGCTGTCCGCAACGGCGTGGGTGTTTTTGACGTGTCGCACATGGGCGAATTTATGCTGAAAGGCCCTCGGGCGCTTGACCTGATCCAGAAGATCACAACCAACGACGCGTCCTTGCTGGTTCCCGGAAAGGCGCAATACTCGTGTTTTCCCAATCGCGAAGGCGGGATCGTGGACGATTTGATCATCTACATGATGGCCGAAAACCATTACATGCTCGTGGTCAATGCATCAAATATCATCAAGGACTGGGAATGGATCCTGGCGCACAACGATCTCGGTGTTGAGATGGAGAACGTTTCCGACCAGTATTCGCTGCTTGCGATCCAGGGCCCGAAGGCTGCCGAAGCGATGCAGTCATTGACTCCCGTCGATCTATCGGGAATAAAATATTACCATTTCGAAGTGGGCGAATTTGCAGGTTTTGAGGATGTGATCATTTCGGCGACGGGATATACCGGGTCGGGAGGATTTGAGATCTACTGCAAAAATGAACAGGTCGGGAAAATCTGGGAGAAAGTTTTTGAAGCGGGAAAATCCTTCGGCATCAAACCGATCGGGCTTGCCGCCCGCGATACCCTTCGACTTGAAATGGGTTTCTGCCTCTACGGCAACGACATCAATGATACCACATCGCCCATCGAGGCCGGGCTTGGCTGGATTACCAAATTCACCAAGGATTTTGTCAATGCGCCGCGCATCAAGGAACAAAAAGAGGAAGGCGTTTCCAGGAAGCTCGTCGGGTTTGAACTCACCGAACGCGGTGTTCCTCGCCACGATTATGAGATCGTGGACGCATCGGGCGATGTCATCGGCATCGTCACTTCCGGGACCATGGCGCCGTCCCTTGGCAAGGGCATCGGCCTGGGTTATGTCAGGACCGAGTATTCACAACCCGGCAGCGAAATATTTATCCGAATCCGCAAAAACGACATTCCGGCACAGGTTGTCAAACTGCCTTTTTACAAAAAACAATAATCGATGGGAAGAGCTTTTGAATTCAGGAAGAACAGGAAAATGAAGCGTTGGTCGGCGATGGCCAAGACCTTTACACGGATTGGCAAGGACATCGTCATGGCCGTCAAGGAAGGCGGGCCCAACCCGGATGCGAACTCCAGGCTGCGCGCGGTGATGCAAAATGCGAAGGCGGCCAATATGCCGAAGGAAAACGTCGAGCGCGCCATCAAGAAAGCGACCGACAAGGACACCGCCAATTACAAGGAAGTCCTTTTTGAGGGCTATGCGCCCCACGGGATCGCGATCCTGATCGAAACGGCCACCGACAACAACAACCGCACGGTCGCCAACATCCGGAGCTATTTCAACAAGTGCAACGGTACGCTGGGAACGCAGGGTTCGGTTGAATTCATGTTTGACCACACCTGCAATTTCAGGATTGCCAAAGCGGTCCAGGACGTCGAGGAACTCGAGCTCGAACTGATCGATTTTGGTGTCGAGGAAGTTTTTGAAGACGAGGACGGAATCATGATCTATGCGCCATTCGAAAAGTTTGGCGCGATCCAGAAGGAACTCGAGCGCCGAGGTTTCGAGATCCTCTCATCTGGTTTCGAGCGCATTCCCCAGGTCACCAAGACATTGTCCGAAGACCAGGTTGCGGATGTCGAGAAACTTCTTGAGAAAATCGAGGAAGACGATGATGTACAGAACGTCTACCACACGATGGAGAACTAAAGACCGCGAAAAGCGGTTTTTTTTTTGTCGAATGTCGAACGTCGAACGTCGAATGTCGAACGTCGAATGACGAATGTCGAATGAGGGTACTGAGAAAGATTCACTTAAATTAAACCATCCAGATGCCCAAAAGTCACCTCGCAAAACCTACTGTTTCTTAGAACGTCATTTATAATTTAAAATTTATAATTTATAATTTATAATTTATAATTAAAGCTTTAGCTTTTAAGTATTCCCTTCGGCACCCACAACTCCCCCGTCCGTTCGTCAATGATGCCGTTTTGCTCTTCCTCGATGTTGGTGGCCTGGGTATAGACATCGCCGGCTATCGGGCGTTTCCGAAGTTCCTGCTTGAATTTGGCGATCTGGTCCGCGCGGCTGTCCAGGTCGTCCGGCCCGCCGTAGTTCGCGAACCCGAATCCGCCCCACTCGCTCACCACGAGCGGCACCTGCTTCCTGAAGAAGTATGGATCGCCAACCACCAACGGAAAGGCGGCGACCGTATCCATGTTACCTCCCACAAGTTCATCCAGTAAATGTTTCCAGTGTTCCAGATCGGGCGTGTATAGGTGAGCCGTCAAAATATCCGATTTTAACCTGCCCTCGTGGGAAATGTGCTGCCATCCGTCGTTGTCAACGACCAGGAATTGCGGGAAGAGGATCTGCATCAGGTGGTAAGTGTCCATGACGTAAAACCGGGTCTCGGCGTTGGTGGCCACGTCCTGGATGCCCCAATCTTCATTGTAAAGGCTCCAGATCACAACCGATGGATGCGTCCCGATCAGTGCCAGCATTTTCAAAAGTTCGGCGCGGTGGTTCTTGCGGCTTTTCGGACTTGAGGAGTGCGGGCTGGGCACCTCGACCCACAGGAGCATGCCCATCTTATCGGCGAGGTTATAGATGCGCGGGTCGACGCCGGCAATGTGGATGCGGACCAGGTTGCAGCCAAGCTCCTTCATTGCGAACATGTGTTTGCGGATTTCTTCAAATGTCGCGACGCCAGGCTGGTAAAGGATCCCGTCCAGATAAATGCTTTTATTGTTGAGATAGATCTGGCTGCCGCGCGACTCGATCTTTCGCAATCCAAACTTGGTTTCGATTTCGGCCGCATACCCTTCGGCATCCACGAGCTGCGCAACGAGCCGGTACAGATGCGGGTTTTCGGGCGACCAAAGCTGTGCCCCCGGAATTTCCATGACAAGCCGCTGTCTTTTTTGGCCGGCCTCGAGCCTCAGCGGAAATTCGTCCCGTGCAATCGGTTCCTCGCCTTCCTGCCCGGCGTTGTAGATTTTAAGGCGGATGATGTAATGACCCGGATCGTGGATGCGTGCGGTAAAGTTGAACCGCACCAGGTTGTCTTCGACGATGCTCACCACCCCTACCCGGGATCGAAGCCTGTTCCGCTCGACGGTCTCAAGCCAGATGCTGCGCACGGCACCGGAATGGGTCTGGTACCAGATGCCGCCGCGTTTATACACGTGGGATTCCTGCTTGCCGCGGGGAATTTCGCCATCCATGGTATCCTCGATCCGGACCGTGAGGCGGTTGACGGGCCTGAGGAGCGTTTCGGAAAGTTCGTATGAGAATGAGGTGTACTTTCCCATGTGCGCCTCTTCGCCGTTGATGGTCTTGAGGGGAAGCCCGTTCAGCCAGACGCGCGTTTCGTAACCGCACGCGCCAAAAGTGAGCTGCAGCATGTCGCAACTCCGGCCCTCCTCGCGTTCGGGAAGCGGAAAATCGCGCTCATACCACACCACCACCTTGTCCTGCCAGGCGTTTTGGCCCACTTCCCCCTTTGCCTTGGTAATGTGCTCCTCGATGGATCCCGGCCAGTCCGCGGTATCGGCATATTGGTGGCCGAGGTGCCAGCCGTCCCGCATGCCCCGGTCATCGGCGTCGATGGCAAACCTCCAGGGCCCGTCAAGCAGGACGGCCGTATTTGGCCGCATGACGGCGCGCGGAATCGGATTTGTGATCAGGGATTCGTCTTCGTGGCGGTCCTCCCTGCTTTTTGAAAGGCCGTAATTGGGGTGATTGGCGTTTTCCATATCAAAGGTTTATCGCCGTAGGGTAGCATCTGCAATTTCAGAAATTATCATATTCGATGCTCACAATAAAAATATAATTCTAATCCTCCGTCGGCGGGATCGCCTCCTTGTTCACATTCGGCTTTACGGGAACTTCCTGCGGGCCGTCAATATCGATGAAATCCGGGACGACATCCGAATCGGGAACCTGGTCAGAGGCTTCCGCCGACGGCAATTTGTCGATTTTCATGTTCTTGAAAATTCGGTTTGCAAACTCGCGGAAAGTATCAAAATCAACCTCGTACGTTAAACCGACGCCTTGCGTGTAGCCAATTCCCTGGCCGATGTAATTGATATCGTTTTCGCGGTTGAACACACGCAGGTTCAGCGTCCCGTCCTCGTTGACGCGGTATTGCAGTTCCACATCGCCCACGATCGCCGATTCGTTGATGCCGCCCACCGGCACGCCCACTTTTCCGTTCACCGTGATGCGTTCGCTGACCTTGGTCGAGAGCGTAAACCCGACCCGGCCCTCGGTTTCCAGTCCGGGCCTTCGATCGGGAGAGACATAATCGATTCCGATGTTGAGCTTGCCGTCCTCGTCGCTGAAGATGTCGTTGAAAAGCCCGCTGGCCCTTTCAAAGAAATTGCCCGCAAAATCGCTTTGGCTGACTCCTTCCGGGCTCAGGAAACCGCCCGATGACAACAGGTAAAGCGCCTGTGTCTGGCGCGTGTCCCGATCGTCGAGCCTGTACTGTATTTCGGATTTGAGCACCGAGGAAACCGTGGGGAAGTTGATGTTGAAATCGGGTTCGGGCGTGGCGAGGTTGCCGCGGATTCCAATGGCCACCTCCACCGGAACTTTTTTGTTGAAGGACGGGTTTTCGAGCAGCACCGCGGGATTCGCAGTGGTCTTGTAGATGGCCTCGAGGTTCAGCACGGCCCGCATCGGGTCGCCCTCCCAGACGATGGATGAAAATTTCTTCACCTGGAATTTTTTGTCGATCAGCCCTCCGTATTTGAAATTGTAAATGCCTTCATACACCTGGAAATCGCCCCACATGTTAAATTTCCCCAGCGTATTGATCTGGAACGAGAGCACTCCCCTGCCGCGGCCCTTCATGCCGTGCCCGGTGTTGCGGTCCAGGATCACCTCGATCTCGGCGTCCTCGTCGATGTCGAACTCAAACCGAAGCTCAAGCCCGTTATAGTTCCGCGCCAATTCCTTGCCCGGGTTAAGGTTGTATTTTTCCTTCTCGGTCAAAAAGTGGATATAGCTTCCGGTCCCGGCGGCCTCGGCGTCATTGATGGGAATCTTGATCGAAGTCCCCCGCTCTGATTCGGCGTCCACCTGGATCATCAGCCCCGTAGCCGGGCCGGTTATGGTAGCGCTCCCATCGATAAAAGCCGTTCCATAGTAAGCCGCGTCCTCGCTGTCCTGGGTGTCGAGGACCAGCATGCGGTCGGAGGCAATGTCAAGGTCGAGTACCCAATCGGCAAACTTTTCATGCGTGATCCTGCCCGAAAGCACTCCCGTAGTCTTGTATTTGGGATCGATGAGCACCGAATTCCGGATCAGGAACGAGGTCTCGGTCACGTCTACAATTGACTTGGCCCCCAACTCGTACGATACGTTCAGGTACGGGACCGTCAGCCCGGATTCGTCCAGGAAAAGCCGGCCGTTGATCTCCGGGTCGTTGATATTGCCCTCTATCCTGGCGGTTCCGGATGCAAAACCCTTGATATTGGTGATGATGTCGCCCCCCAGCGAACTGAGCGAAGCCAGGTTGAACCGATTGAACCGCAGGTCGACGTCGGCAATCGTGGCCTCCTGCTCGACCGAAAGTGTCCCCGACGCCGTAAAAGCCTCGACATCCTTGTTCTGCAGCGACGAGGTCACGAAAAAGCGCCGGAATGAATCGTCGCCCGTAATGTCGATGTCCAGGTCCCCTAGCTCAATGGTATTGGCCGTGAGGCCATTGACAAGCAATGATGCGGTGGGTTTATAAATGTTTTTTTGCTGACGGACCTCGACCGTACCGTTGAGGCGGCCATCGATCGCAAAGTTGCTCAGGGTGGGCGTGACTTTGCTAAGGTCAATTTCCTTGAAGGTCAGTTGCAGGTCCTTTTCCTGCAAACCGCTCAAGGTTCCGTTCAGGCCAATGCTCTGGTCCTGGTGCGAAAGCACGATGTTGTCGATGGAAAAATTCTTCAGTGCTTTGTCAAACACGACCTTGTTGCCGGCGTCATCCTTCTCATTGAGGTACCAGAGGTTGTCCTTGAACTTGAGTTCGGATTTGCTGATGCCCACCACGCTCTGGCGTTTTTGGTCAATGGTATGGTAAAGGTTCAAATTGTAAAAATCCTCGGCTTTCTCGCCGCCCTTGAATTCCGAGCGCACGAAAAGCGTGTCGTTGGCCGTGACGTTGATGAGGCTGAAGTCGGAAACCTTGTAATACTTGGTGCGGATGGAATCCATCTCGACAAACGCGTTGTAGAGCGGGTTCTTGTTGTCCAGGCGGAGGTTGACCCGATGGAATTTGTTGCTGAAGGCCTGGATTTCGGGCGAGGAAAAATTCAGCCTGAACTCATCCAGGTCCGAATTGATGTTCCCGCTCACCGTGGTGTTGGGGCCAACGGCGATGCCCGGCACGAAAATTTCGAGGATCTTGTTGTAGACCGCGAAATTGAACCGCATGAACTGTCCCGGCGGAATCTTGTTGGGCGAATAATTGGCGTAGAGGCTGCCCAGCGAATTTTCGATCATCTTGCGCACGTTCCGGAACTGGAACTTGCCCACGACGCTGCCGTTGATAATGTCCGGCGAGTTGACCGAAATGGTCCTCACGCCCTGCGGATCGAACTGCGAATTGATCGCGAAATCATCGAAGAAATAGGTGTCGCGCCCGTTCTGGAAGGAAGTTTCGGTAATAAAGATGTCGCCGCGCATGTCGTCGATGGTATTTCCCGTGACCTGCATCCGGATGTCGCCCTTGAATATCGACACCGAATCGGTCTTGACGAGTTTCAGCTTGACCAGGTCGGCATAGTCGATCTGGGTGTGGAAATCGAGCTGCATGTCCTTTTTGGCCAAATTGACCGAGCCGTCAAAATCCATGAACAGGTTGGGATCGTTGATGACGAGGCTTCCCTCGAAAACCGGTTTGCGGAACTTGCCGTCCACCACGATATTGGTGAATCCGTAGCCGTTGTACCAAAACCGGTAGACATCGCCGGAGATGGTGGTATTTAGGTATTTTTCGTTGAAACCACGGCCGTCGATATCCACATTGAGCGTGACTTTCCCCAGGTCGCTTCGGCCCAGGAAACGGCCCAGGTCAAACTGTTCCATGATCACGTAACCGTTGTAGGATGCGCGGTCGATGTCGTCAATTTCGGTGATCTGCAGATCCGACTGAAGGTTTCCAAGCGCGGTTGACATGTAGAAGTCCGCGGCGATGGCGGTCGCGGTGATGTCGGCGTCGCCCCGAAGGGTGAATTGCCCGAGTTTTTTCATCGAACTGGGAAGTCTTTTCCCAAGGATGTTGGGAAGAAGACCTGTCAGCGTGGCGTAATCCGACGAAAGCTTGTCAAAATCACCCTTGATCCTGAAGGGTTTGTCCCGTGCGAGCAGATTGACAAAGCGCACATCCCCGACAATCTCCGACTCACCGATGGACAGGTCCAGCGACTTGGCCGTGAAATCGTTGAGCGTGCCTCGAAGGTGCGATTTGAACCGGAACTGCCGGTCCTCGCCGAGCTCGCCGTAGAAATATCGGATATCGTTTGTGGCGACCAGCGCATCGTCCATCCTGATGTCAAACCGGACCTTGTTGTTGAAAT
Organism: Bacteroidota bacterium; assembly: GCA_023390775.1. Taxonomy (GTDB): domain Bacteria; phylum Bacteroidota; class Bacteroidia; order Flavobacteriales; family Flavobacteriaceae; genus Flavobacterium. The sequence goes on from JAEWCF010000083.1 coordinate 13,430, forward strand.
CCCTGAAATCCTCACGAACATAGTGCAGCGCCACATCGCCCCGCAAATGCGAGTATTTGGTTTGTAGGTCAAGTTTCTGCAGAAGGATGTTTTTCCTGGTATAGGTGAAGGCGGCCTTGAGGTTCCTGACTTCAAGCCCTCTGTGGTGCATGAAGGACATGCGGTCGATCCCCATGGTGATGTCAGGGCCGTATAGCCGCATTTTCCGCAGATCCGCATTGAGGCCATACACTTCGAGTGTCTTGGGTTCCGACAGATTGTAGTCGTACATGGCGAAGCGCCCGCCCTCGACCGCGACGGTGCTGGCTTCCATCAGGAAGGGCTTGGTGGACGGCTTCCCCGAGTCGAACAGCGCCACGAACTTGTCCAGGCTCGAATCCTTTTCGCCCTTGTAGATCTTGATCTTGAGATAGATATTGTTCGCGCGGATATCCCCGAAGAGCAGGTCTCCCCCGTAAAGTTTCTTGAAGCTGAGGATATTGGTGTGGATGCGCCTGGCGAAAATCAGCGTGTCCCGATGGTGGTCCCGGATCATGACCTCCCGGAATTTGACCCCGCCGAAGGGCGTGAGCGCCACGCGGCCGACGGTGATGTCGGTGCCGTAATCGGCGTTGATGCGGCCGGTGACATACTGCCCAAGTCGCGTCTGCACCACCGGTAAGGAAAGCGCAACCGCCAGCAGGAGCAGGAACAGGATGAGCCCCAGCAGGGACCGCAGTATTATTTTCCTTACCCTTTTGATAGCCCGCTGATTAAGTTGCCTTTAAATTTACCGTATTTGGGGCGGCCTCGCCGAAAAATTCAATATTTTTGCCGTGCCGTAAAAATATGCAATTTGGCGGCATTTTCTTTAAATAAATCCTAAATTATGGCCGCCCCGATCCGTATTTTGGCTCTCGAAAGTTCCTGCGACGATACCGCAGCCGCCGTGCTGGAGAACGACAAAGTCCTTTCCAATGTTGTGGCCGGCCAGCTGGTCCATCGTGAATTTGGCGGGGTCGTGCCGGAACTGGCTTCCCGTGCCCATCAGCAAAACATCGTGCCGGTCGTCGCCACTGCGCTTTCACGTGCGGGGATTGCCTACCGCGATCTCGACGCGATCGCCTTCACGCAGGGCCCCGGATTGATGGGTTCGCTCCTGGTGGGTTCGTCTTTTGCCAAGTCGGCGGCGTTGTCCCTGGGAATTCCGCTGATTGCCGTCAACCACATGCAGGCGCACATTTTGGCGCACTTCATTGATGAGCACGGATTCGACAAACCCAGGTTTCCGTTCCTGGCGCTCACCATCAGCGGCGGCCATACCCAAATCGTACGCGTTGACGATTATTTCTCGATGGAAGTCATCGGCGAAACGACGGACGATGCCGTTGGAGAGGCCTTTGACAAGACCGCGAAGATATTGGGCCTGCCCTATCCCGGTGGGCCGCTTGTGGACAAGCACGCACAATCGGGAAATCCGTTGGCCTATTCGTTTCCAAAACCGAGAATCCCCGGGCTGGATTTCAGCTTCTCCGGGTTAAAGACCGCCATCCTGTACTTCGTCAGGGACCAAACCTCGCGAAACCCCACGTTCATCCAGGAAAACATGGACGATATCTGCGCATCGGTACAGCACACCATCATTGATATCCTGATGGACAAATTGCGTGCGGCCGTTCAGCAGACCGGGATCACACAAGTCGCGATTGGCGGAGGCGTATCGGCAAATTCCGGAATCCGCAGGACCTTGAAGGAGGCCGAGGCGCATTACGGATGGAAGACATTTATCCCTAAATTTGAATACACGACCGACAACGCGGCCATGATCGGGATCACGGGATACCTGAAATTCCGGATTGGCGATTTTGAGGATGCTTCGGTCGCTTCACGCGCAAGAATCAGGTTCTGATGCAATTATTCTACAATCCCGGCATTACCGGCAGCTCCGAAGGTTTTTCGTTCGATCGGGAGGAAAGCCGCCATATCGTCAAGGTTTTGCGCAAATCCAATGGAGACAATTTATTCGTGACCAACGGCGCGGGCAGTATTTTCACTACCGAGATCACATCGGCCGCCGAACATAAATGCACCGTTAGGATAACCGCAGAGCAGGTTTTCGCCAAACCGGCGTTCGAAATCCATCTGGCCGTCGCCCCCACCAAGATGATGGACCGTTACGAGTGGTTTCTTGAAAAGGCGACCGAACTCGGCGCCACCCGGATCACGCCGATCATCTGTGACCGTTCGGAAAGGCGGGCTCTCAAGGCCGACCGCCTGCACAAGATCGTGCAATCGGCGATGAAGCAATCGCTGCGGGCATGGCTTCCTATTCTTGACGAGCCGGTCGATTTTGGCGAATTTTGCCGTGCGGAAAACATCGGGACAAAAATCATCGCACATTGCGAGGACGGGCAGCGGAAAACCTTTAAGCAACTGATCCGGCCTGGGGAAAACGTCACGGTGCTGGTTGGCCCCGAAGGCGATTTCACCTCCAGGGAAATCACCCTGGCGCTGGAAAACGGGTATTTGCCCGCGACATTGGGCGAAAACAGGCTCAGGACCGAGACGGCGGCCATAGCGGCCTGCCATGCCGTAACCTTAATCAATGAACCATCATGAAAAAGATAGTGTATCTGGTGATGTTGTTTTCCACGGTGGCCGGCGCACAGGAAATCGCGCTGCTCAAATACAACGGAGGCGGCGACTGGTATGCCAATCCCACCTCGTTGCCCAATCTGATCAAATTCAGCAACAGAACGCTCAATACGCGGCTTCGGGCCAAACCCGCGACCGTTGAGCCTTCGAGCCCCGATATTTTTTCCTACCCAATGGTGCACATGACCGGGCACGGAAATGTAGTGTTCAGTGATGCCGACCTTGTTAACCTGCGGCAATACCTGTTGGCGGGAGGGTTTCTTCACATCGATGACAATTACGGGATGGACCAATATGTCCGGCGGGAAATCAAGCGGCTCTTCCCCGATCGCGAACTCGCAGAACTGCCGTCGTCCCATCCCATTTTCCAGAAGCCCAATCCTTTTCCGGCGGGCCTTCCCAAGATCCACGAACACGATGGCAAACGCCCGCAGGCGTTCGGGCTGTTTGAAAAGGGCAGGCTGATCTTGCTTTACACCTATGAAACGGACCTCGGCGACGGCTGGGAAGATGCCGAAGTCAACAACGATCCCGCCGAGATACGCGAAAAAGCCTTAAAAATGGGCGCCAACATCATTCATCATATCTTCACCAATTAGCAGTTTTTTTTAGGCGAACTGCATCAAACTTTAAGATTTAACGGTTGGGTACGTAATTTTTTTGTTATAAAATTGTTATTGCTATAACCAAATACTTTTTTATGAGAAAATTACTTTTATCGGCGTCGGCGCTGCTGGTGCTGTTCGCCTGCCAAAATGAGGAAAGCGTTTCAAATGCAGAGGACAAAGGCACGCTTAAGCGGGGTTGCGCCGCCCATGAAGTCCACGAGCGGCAATTGGCAGAAGATCCGACCTTGGCCCTTCGCATGAATGAAATCGAGGAGTTCACCCAGCGGGCCATCGCCGAAAACCGCCTGGTAAACGGCAAGATCGTGATCCCGGTTGTCGTGAATGTACTGTACAAGACAGCTGCTGAAAACATTTCGCTGGCGCAGATACAATCCCAGATCGACGTATTAAACCAGGATTTTACGGCCACCAATTCCGACTGGAACCAGGTACCGGCCCTCTTCTCCGGCGTGAAGTCAAATGTGGACATCACTTTCGAACTTGATGCGGTAAACCGCAAGGCTACCAACAAGCCGTCCTGGGGAACCAAGGATTTGATGAAAAAATCGTCAAAGGGCGGACTCGACCCGACTAGCCC
>JAEWCF010000041.1 GCA_023390775.1 Bacteroidota bacterium
AAGCACGATCCTGCAACTCGACACGCCCGACGATATGCGCGGTAGGGTCTCGGCCGTCAATACGATGTTCGTGAGCTCGTCCAATGAACTCGGCGATTTCGAGAGCGGTGTCATGGCGAGCTGGCTCGGGACCGTTCGGGCGGTGGTGACCGGCGGATGCATCACCCTTGGCGTCGTGATCTTTACCTTTTTCAAGTCGCCGCAACTGCGAAACTTTACCTTCGACCAGCACGACCGTCAACCTGCCTCAAAGGCCGATGAGCCGGGATAATATTTAATCGTATTTTTGGATCATGCAACAAAAGGTAAACATCCTCAACAAACGCGCGCGATTTGACTATGAGATCATCGAGACCTACACCGCCGGAATGGTCCTGACGGGTACCGAAATCAAGTCGATCCGGCTGGGGAAAGCCAATATCACCGAATCTTTCTGCGAATTCCACAACGATGAGCTTTTTGCCGTCAACCTTTACATCGAAGAATATGCTTTTGGCAACCAATTCAACCATCAGGCCCGGGGCGAGCGGAAACTTTTGCTCAATAAGAGGGAACTTCGGACCCTGCAGCGAAACGTACAGGCCAAAGGTCTGACCATCGTCCCCCTAAAACTTTTCACCAACGAAAAGGGCCTTGCCAAACTCGATATCGGGCTCTGCCGTGGCAAGAAAACCTATGACAAACGCGAATCGCTCAAGGAACAGGATACCAAACGGGACCTGGACCGCATCAAAAAAGAGTTCAGGCGATGAACCTTTTGCGGCAAGGCCGGGAATCGCGGGGGCTTCGCATAAAGGATGTGGCCGAGCAAACAAAAATTGACCAGGCGCTCATCTGCAAATTCGAGTCGGGCGAGCGCATTCCCACCGAAAAACAGGCCGATGCGCTGGCGCGATTGCTGGAGATCGACCCAGAGGAAATTCAGGTTTACCGCCTTTCCCAAAAAATTCTTGCGGTTACCGGGACCGGTCATCGTGCATTGAAGGCGATCCGGTCCGCCGAAGAGCAGATCACGGGCAATCATAAAAAAGAGGAAGTTCCCGTTGACGAAATCCTGAAGGAAATGGATGTGCTCAGGGCAATGCTCCTGCGGAAAAAGTGATCGGAAACAGCGCTGAAAACTTGCAAATTAACGCTCTATTTTGGACCTCAAAGGTTTTATTCCGCTGCGCTCCATACAATTCGGCTGGCGCCTCGGGTTTAAAACCTTTGAGGTGTGATTTACGGGAAAACCGGAAATAATCACAATTAACGTTTGAATCACGTTTTATCGCCCAAAAGCGGTACAAACCTGAACTCCCCAAATTCGTGTTTCTCGAACTGCGTCTCGTTCTTCCTGACCAACAGCGTCATGACCTGGACGTTTTCCCCTACCGGAATTACGAGCCTTCCGCCAATCTTGAGCTGGGCCATGAGCGGCTGCGGGATCATCGGTGCGCCGGCGGTCACGATAATGCTGTCGTAGGGCGCGTGGTTTGGAAGCCCCTTATACCCGTCGCCGAAGGACAGGTGCTTGGGCCGGATGCCCAGCTTGGGCAAAAGGACCGAAGTTTTCTTGAAGAGCTCGTTTTGCCGCTCGATGCTGTACACCTTTGCGCCAAGAGCAAAAAGTACGGCGGTCTGGTACCCCGAACCGGTCCCGATCTCCAAAACCTTGTGGTCGCGTTTGACCTGGAGGAGTTGCGTCTGGAACGCTACCGTGTAGGGCTGCGAAATGGTCTGGCCGGCACCGATGGGAAAAGGCTTGTCCTGATAGGCGTAATTTTCGAATCCCGACTCCAGGAAAAGATGCCTGGGAATCTTGCGGATCGCGTCCAGGACGGCCTTGTCGGCAATGCCTTTCTCCTGTAACTGCATGACCAATTGGTTGCGCAATCCCTGATGTTTGGGTGTATCTTTCACGGCGGGTAGTAAAGCGCAAACATAAGAAACTAATTGCTGAAAAGGAATCGGCGGAAGGGCCAAAATCATCGCCCGGAAAGCCGTAATTTAAAGTCCCGGGTGCCAAATGGTTTGCCGATTATTGCTATTTTTGCCCAAAACACGACTATGTTGAAAGTTGGCGTATTGGGTGCGGGCCACCTCGGCAAGATCCACCTCAGGCTGCTGCAGCAGTCCGACCGGTATGAACTCGCCGGGTTCTACGACGACAACCAGGCCTACGCCGAAAAGATCGAGGTTGAATTTGGCTACCGCAGATTCAACACGATCAATGCGCTGATCCATGCCGTGGACGTGGTGGACATCGTCACGCCGACGCTTTCGCACTACAAATGCGCACGGGTCGCCATCAAGTCGGGCAAACACGTGTTCATTGAAAAACCCATTTCAAATACGGTCAAGGAAGCCGAGGAAATCATTGGCCTCGCGGATGAATATGGCGTATTGGGCCAGGTGGGCCACGTGGAAAGGTTCAATCCGGCGTTTCGGGCGGTAAAGGACATGATTTCAAATCCGATGTTCATTGAAACGCACAGGCTTGCGGAATTCAATCCCCGCGGCACCGATGTCCCCGTCGTTTTGGATTTGATGATCCACGATATCGACGCGATCCTGAGCGTCGTGAAGTCGCCTGTGAAGAATGTGAGTGCGAGCGGGGTTTCGGTCATCTCGGAGACGCCCGACATCGCCAATGCCCGGATCGAATTCGAGAACGGATGCGTCGCGAACCTCACGGCAAGCCGCATCTCATTGAAAAACATGCGCAAATCGCGCTTTTTCCAAAAGGATGCCTACATCTCGGTGGATTTTCTAGAGAAAAAATGCGAGGTGGTCAAAATGAAGGATGCGCCGGAAAAACCGGGCGACTTTGACATGATTCTCCAAAATGCCGAAGGCGTCCGCAAGCAAATCTATTTTGACAATCCCGAGGTGCCGGCCAGCAATGCGATCCTGGAAGAACTGGAAACCTTTGCCGATGCGATTATCAACAACTCGCGGCCCGTGGTTACCCTCCGCGACGGCACCGATGCGCTTCGCGTCGCCCATAAGATCATCGGCTGTTTCAAATGACCAAAACCATTCAAACATAATGAAGAATATCGCAGTAATCGGCGCCGGGACCATGGGGAACGGCATCGCGCACACCTTTGCACAAAGCGGATACCCCGTAAGGCTTATCGACATCTCCGAAAAATCGCTTGAAAAGGGCATGAATACCATTTCGTCCAACCTGGACCGTATGGTCGCAAAGGGATCGATATCCGCTGACGACAAGTCGCACACACTTTCCAATATTTCAACTTTTACCGATCTGGCGCAAGGCGTAAACGGCGTGGACCTCGTTGTGGAGGCCGCAACCGAGAACGTTGAACTTAAGCTGAATATCTTCCGCCAGTTAAACGAATTGTGCAGTTCCTCCACCATCCTGGCGACCAATACATCTTCCATTTCGATCACGCAGATCGCATCGGTGGTGAACGGGGCCGAACGCGTCATCGGCATGCATTTCATGAACCCGGTGCCCATCATGAAATTGGTGGAAATCATCCGCGGCTATAACACATCGGACCTTGTGACCAAGTCGATCATGGACCTGTCGACCGCCCTTGGGAAGGTGCCGGTGGAGGTGAACGATTATCCGGGATTTGTGGCGAACCGCATTTTGATGCCGATGATCAACGAATCGATCGAAACGCTCTACAACGGCGTTGCGGGGGTTTACGAGATCGACACGGTCATGAAACTCGGGATGGCGCATCCGATGGGGCCGCTTCAGCTTGCGGATTTCATCGGGCTCGACGTTTGCCTCGCAATCCTTAACGTCATGCACGAAGGGTTCCGAAACCCCAAATACGCGCCCTGCCCGCTGCTTGTCAATATGGTAAGGGCCGGCAAACTCGGTGTTAAGTCCGGCGAAGGTTTTTATGATTACGCCGAAAGCAGGAAGGCCGAGAAGGTTTCCAGGCAGTTTCAACAACGCTGATGGCACGGATAGACCCATTTCGCGGCGTTTGCCCCACCCGTGACAAGGTGAGCCTGGTGAGCTCGCGCTCCTATGAGGAATATCCGGCCGCCGAACTGGCCTGCCAACTGCAGTTCAATCCGCTCTCGTTCCTGCATGTGCTGCACCCCGCTTATGCCGGGACCCACTCCACCGACAACGAAAAGCGATTCAGGACCGTGCACCAGCGGTACTCGTCTTTTTTCGAGGACGGGATACTCGAGCGGGACCCGCAGCCCTGTTTTTACATTCATCGCATCGTCAGTGGCGACCGTACCTTTACGGGCATCATCGCCGCGACCAATATTTCCGATTATAAGTCGCAAGTCATTAAGCGCCACGAAGAAACATTTCGTTACCGTGTGGAATTCTTTAAGGACTATATGAAGTATTCGGGTTTCAATACAGAGCCCGTGCTGATGACCTACGGTTCGAACCCGCGCATTTCCGACTGGCTTGTCGAGCACACCCGGCATACGGCACATTTTGAATTTTCGACCAAAAGGCGTGAAAAACATCTTTTCTGGAAAGTGTCGAACACCGCGCAGATCGCACGTCTCCAGCGGTATTTTGGCGAGGTTTCGGCCCTGTACATTGCCGACGGGCATCACCGCTCGGCTTCGTCGGAGATGCTTTATGACGAGACCGGAGCGGACGATGGCCACTTCATGAGTTACCTGATCGCCGAAGAGGACCTGCGCATATATGCCTTCCACCGGCTTGTGCGCGATCTTAACGGGCTCGACGAAGCCATATTCATAAAAAGGGTTTCCGAACATTTCCTGATCGAGGCCCGGAACCAGGAAGTCTTTGTACCGCAACGGCCGAATGAGTTTGGCATGTACCTACAGGGGAAATCGTACTCGCTTGCCCTGCGCGATGAAAGCCGGAAGTTTGACACGCCGCTTGACGCGCTCGACAGCCAGATCCTTTACGAGAAAATACTTTTGCCCATCCTTGGGATAAGCGACCTGCGGAACGACGAAAGGATTGACTATGTTCCCGCTAACCGGCCCGTGCTGGATTTTCAGTCCCGTTTTGACGACGGGAAATTTGCGGTCGGGTTCCTGTTGCATCCGTGCCCGGTTTCGCTGATCCGCGACATCGCCGACGCCGGCCTGGTCATGCCCCCGAAAAGCACCTACATCGAACCCAAGCTCCGAAGTGGGCTCATCATACACGAATTCTGATGGATATCGGGCAAAACATCGCGAAGATCCGCAAAGCCCTGCCGGAACACGTGACTTTGGTCGCGGTCTCGAAGACCCAGCCGATAGAAGCCGTCCTGCAGGCATACGAGGCGGGACAACGCGATTTCGGGGAAAACAGGATCCAGGAAATGGCCGACAAGCACGATAAATTGCCGAATGACATCCGATGGCACATGATCGGTCACGTGCAAACCAATAAAGTCCGGCAAATGGCGGGTTTCGTTCATCTTGTGCACGGCGTCGACAGTGAAAAACTTCTTGAGGAAATTGACCGGCAGGCCAAAAAGCACGGCCGCACGATCGATTGCCTTTTGCAGGTTTTCATTGCATCGGAAGAAACGAAATTCGGGCTGGATGCGGGCGAACTGGAAAATCTCCTGTCGGCCCTTGACGATTATCCGTCGGTGCGGATACGCGGCCTGATGGGAATGGCCAGCCTGACCGATGACGATGCTCAAATCAAAGCCGAATTTTCCGCACTGAAAAAATTATACGACCACTACGCCCAAACGCACGGTTTTGACACCCTCTCCATGGGAATGAGCGGCGATTACGGGATCGCTGTCAATTGCGGAAGCACGATGGTACGCGTGGGAAGCCGTATCTTTGGCACCAGAAACTACTGAATTGTACGCAATACTCGATATAGAAACCACCGGAGGCCAGTTCAACGAGGAGGGCATCACCGAAATCGCGATCTACCGATTCGACGGGCATGAGGTGACCGACCAGTTCATTTCACTTGTCAACCCGGAGATTCCGATCCAGCCGTTTGTGGTCAAACTCACCGGAATCAGCAATGCGATGCTTCGATCGGCGCCCAAATTTCACGAGGTGGCCAAGCGGATCGTCGAAATCACCAAGGATGCCGTCATTGTCGCGCACAACGCGCCCTTCGACTACCGCATCCTGCGCACCGAATTTCGCCGGCTGGGTTACGATTTCCAGGCCCATACCCTTTGTACCGTGGAACTTGCCCAGAGGCTTTTGCCCGAGCAACCGGCCTATAGCCTTGGCAAACTCGTAAGGGCGCTGGGGATTCCGATGGCCGACCGGCACCGCGCGACCGGAGATGCCCTGGCCACGGTCAAACTCTTCAAATTGCTCCTCGACCGCGATACCAATAAGGAAATCGTCAGGGAATTCATCAGGACGGAGGTAGAAAAAGGCCTGGAACCCCGGCTTTTGGACCTGGTTGAGTCGTTGCCTTCCCGCACCGGGATCTTTTACATCCACCGCGAGGACGGGACGGTAAGTTTCATCGGCCGGAGCCGAAATATCCGCAAGAGCGTGAACCAGCATTTTGCAAGCGATGCCAAAATCTCTAAGATCATCCGGTCGGAGGTGTTCAGGGTCACCTTTGACGAAACCGGAAGCGAATTGATTTCACTTCTCAAGGAACACGAGGAGATCCGGGCATTGAAACCCGCGCACAACCGCATCCCGAAAAGGCGCAATTACCAGTGGACTTTGACGCGGAACCTTGATACCGACGGATACATTACCCTTGGGTACCGCCGGGCAGAAAAGAACGAACCGGGTTGCTTCCTTTCCCGGCACGATGCGCATGCTTCCCTGACGCGGATCGTCCAGCAGTACAAACTCTGCCCCATCCGGTGCGGGATCGCCGAACCCGATGCTCCCTGCAGCCTGCACCAAAAAGGACCGTGTGACGCCTGTTCAGGGAAGGAATCGCCCGCCGAGTACAATAAGAGGGCCGAGGAATTCCTGCTCAGGAGCGTTCCCGAGACCGAAAGTTTCATCGCCATTGGCCGCGGGCGGACCATCAATGAAAGAAGTGCCGTCGTGGTGGAAAACGGCCGGTACCTGGGCTATTCGTTCTTTGACCTGAATTTCCAGATCAACAACAAAAACATCCTCAAAAATTTGCTGATCCCGCATCAACCCGAAGGCAATGCCGCGGCAATTATCCGTTCATTCCTGATCCGCAATAAGGCCATCAAAATAATTCCGTTCGAGTAGAAATGCCTATTTTTGGATAAAACCGGTTTTGTGATCATTCCCGAAAAACTTCGTGCCCGGCTGCACACCGTCATCCATGAGGCCGACACGCCCGCCGGAAAGGCCTTTGACCTGATCCTGTTGGCTGTCATCATCCTGAGCATCGTGCTGGTCACGCTGGAGAGCGTCGCGTCGATCAATAACGCTTATGGGTATGAACTTTACCTGGTGGAATGGATCATCACGATCGCTTTCACCCTCGAGTACATAGGCAGATTGCTCACCGTACGCCGGCCCATGAAATACATGCTGAGCTTTTACGGCATCATCGACCTGCTGGCGACGCTCCCCTCCTACATTGACCTGATTTTTCCCGGACTCCACTTTTTGATCGCGCTCCGGGCGGTCAGGCTGTTGCGGGTTTTCAGGATCTTGAAGCTGGTGCATTTCGTGGGCGCGTCGAATTTATTGGTGGTCGCGCTTCGCAAGAGCCGGGTCAAGATCATGGTTTTTCTCTTCACGGTGCTGGTACTGTGCATCATCATGGGAACCATCATGTACCTGGTCGAAGGGCCGGAAAATGGTTATACCAACATTCCCGTAAGCATTTACTGGACGATCGTTACCCTTACCACAGTGGGATTTGGCGACATCACGCCGCATACGCCGCTGGGGCAGGTCATTGCCTCGGTAATCATGATCCTGGGTTATGGCATCATCGCCGTCCCGACTGGAATCGTGACCTCAGAATTTCTCTCACAGGAACACAACGCCAAAAACAATACACAGGCCTGCCCGGACTGCGGTGTCAATAACCATAAAGATGACGCCAATTTCTGTTTTCATTGCGGGGCCGCACTTCACATCTGATATGGTTCAAAACAAAAAATACCTCGTCGCCATCGTGGGACCGACAGCCATCGGCAAGACTTCGCTGGCCATCCGCGTGGCCCGGGCCCTGAACTGCGAGATCGTTTCCTGCGATTCGCGTCAATTTTACCGTGAGATGTCCATCGGCACGGCTGTCCCCACACCTGAGGAACTCGCGCAGGTACCGCATCATTTCATCCACAACAAATCGATCTTTGACGTCTATACGGTCGGGGATTTCGAGCGGGACGCGATGGAAAAGATAACCGAATTGTTTGAAAAGGACGATTACGTTGTCATGGTTGGCGGTTCGGGGCTTTACGCCGATGCCGTCCTGAAGGGTTTTGACGATTTTCCCGAGGTCGATCTCGAGGTCCGAACGCGCATCAGCAAGACCTACGCCCGAAAGGGAATCGAATGGTTGCAGGAGGAACTGGCGCGCGAGGATCCCGAATATTTCAAAGTGGTAGCGAAACTCAATCCGCAGCGCCTCATGCGTGCCCTGGAAGTGAGCCTTTCGTCAGGCAAACCCTATTCCTCCTACCTCGGCATCAAGCAGAATAACCGTCCGTTCACGCCCGTGATCATTGGATTGGAAGCGGATCGCGCGATCGTCTACGACCGAATCAACGAGCGCGTCGACCAAATGATGGAGCAGGGATTCCTGGCCGAGGCCGAGGCACTTTTTCCTCACCGGGAACTCAATGCCTTACAGACGGTGGGCTACCGGGAATTGTTCAGTTTCCTCGCGAAAGACTTTTCATTCGAGTTCGCGCTGGATCTCATCAAGAAAAACACGCGGAATTTTTCCAAGCGGCAAATGACATGGTTCCGGAAGAATCCCGACGTGAAATGGTTCGATTACCAGACTCCCGACGAGAAGATCCTGAAGTATATTGCGAAGCAGGTGAAGAAGGGGTTGTGAGTTATGGGTATTGAGTTATGGGTTTTGAGTTATGGGCAGTGAGTTATGGGCATTGAGTTATGGGCAGTGTAAAGTATAGACTTTCCCCATTTAACTTTCGACTTTTTACTTTTGACGTTGGACTTTCGACTTTCGACTTTTCTCATTCGTCATTCGACGTTCGTCATTCGACATTAGTCATTCGACATTTGACATTCGACATTTACTCCGCTTCGCTCCGTACAGTTCGGCTTCGCCTCGGGTCGACAATAAAAAAAGCCCCTTCCGGGGCTTCGGTCAGGATTGCTTTTCTTCCTGTTGCTGCGGCTGGTTCTTTTCCTTGTTCTTGACAACAAGCCTGAAACCTTCGCCGTGTATGTTCAAAATTTCAACATCCTCGTCGCGTTTGAGGTACTTTCGCAGTTTTGCGATGTAAACGTCCATGCTTCGAGAGGTGAAGTAATTGTCGTCCCGCCAGATTTTGGTCAGCGCCAATTCACGTGGCATGAGGTCATTCTCGTGCAGGGTCAGCATCTTGAGCAGTTCGTTTTCCTTCGGCGAAAGTTTGATGGGCTCCTCGTTCTCAAAAGTCAGGAACCTAAGCTTTGAGTTAAGGTGGAATTTACCGATCTGGAATTCAAACTTGACGTGATCGTTCTTGGTATCGGCCGCCTTGCGCTGGATGATGGCCTTGATCTTCATCAACAGTACCTCCGAATCGAATGGTTTGTTGAGGTAATCATCGGCACCAACCTTATATCCTTTAAGGACATCCTCCTTCATGGATTTGGCTGTCAAAAAGATGATCGGCACATCCTTGTTCTTCTCGCGAATTTCCTTGGCCAGCGTATACCCGTCCTTGTACGGCATCATGACGTCAAGGATGCAAAGGTCATAGGTATCCTTCTTGAATTTTTCAAAACCCTCCATGCCGTTCTTGGCCAGGGTTACGTCAAAGTCGTTGAGCATCAGGTAATCCTTGAGGATGGCCCCAAAGTTCTGATCGTCCTCAACCAGCAATATCTTTTTATTTTCTGTTTCCATAGTCTAATTTATTAAGGGTAATTTTATTATGAAGGTGCTTCCTTTTCCTTTTTCGCTTTCTACAAAAATCTGCCCGTTGTGGTCCTCCACAATGCGCTTTACGTAGGCAAGCCCGAGCCCGTGGCCTTTCACATTGTGCAAATCGCCCGTGTGCTCGCGGTAGAACTTCTCAAAAATCCTCTTTTGCGCGACCTTGCTCATCCCCGCGCCCTGGTCCCTGATCCTGATGATCACGAACTCCTTGACGTTTTCGGTATATACGTCGATCTTGGGCTCATCGGGTGAGTACTTGATCGCATTGTCCAATATGTTTACAAGAACGTTGGTAAAATGAACGTCATTGAGCAGCACATTCGTGCGACGGGCCTTGAAATGCGTTTCGATGGTCCCGTTGCGGTCCTCGATGATCAGACCGACGTGTTCAATGGCTTCCTCGAGGATTTCATGAATGTCGTTGTTCTCCTTCGTGATCTCCAGCTCTTTCTTCTCAAGCTTCGAGATCCTCAACACGTTCTCCACCTGTGCATGCATCCTTTTATTTTCATCGCGGATCATCTGCAAATAGCGCTGCGTCTTTTCTCGGTCCTCAACGATTTTCGGGTTCTTGATCGCGTCCAGCGCCAGGTTGATGGTGGCGATGGGCGTCTTGAACTCATGCGTCATGTTGTTAATGAAATCGGTTTTTATTTCCGATATCTGCCGCTGCTTGATCAGCTGGTTCAGTGCCGACGAATAAGCGATGATGATAATCAGCGTAAAAACAATCGAGAGCACCGTTATCCCCACCAATTCCGAAAAAAGAAATTTCTTCTTCTGCGGAAAGGTCACCAGCAACTGGTAGCGGCTCTTCCCTTCGGCCTCGGGAAAAACGGGCGTGGAATAGGTCGCGTATTTATCATACCTGAACTGTTCCGAACGGATCTTGGTCGCAAGGCCATTGCTGTAAATTCCAAATTCGAAAGGCGTCTTCACACCGTATTCGGCAAGTTCCGCCTCGAGCATTTCCTTGAGCCTTTCATTTGAAATCCTGTCCTGCAGCGGCATCGCGGAGGCAATTTCCCTGAACGAAAGTTCAAATGCGGCGTTGGCCATGATGTCGGTGTCGTCGTTGCGGTCGATTCTCAGGTCGGGTTGCTGGTTGGGCAAAAGGTCCGGATTGTCGATCGCACTCCCGCTGTACACTTCCGTGCGCCGGTGCGTGGAAAACTTCGGAATCGATTTTACACTGTCAACTTTCTTTTCAAAGAGCGAGGAGGTGATCTTGTAATCCTCCGATGTAATGCTGTTCGAGTAAACGATCATCTCGTTTGTCGAGGCATTCTTCTGGATGTAATAAAATTCAAGAAGGTCGCTTTTCCTGGGTGCCGCGCCAATGCTGTCCTTCAGCGTTTCATATTGGTCAAGGAAACTGTAAATTTCCTGCTTCTGCATCTTCTCGGCCACGTTGCCAATGACTTGGGTGACGTGGAACCTGAATTGCTCTTCATTATTCTTAAAGGACGAATTGAACCAGTAAACCTGAACAAGGATAATTCCTATCAAAGAAAGGCTCATCAGCAAAACCAACAAGCGGAAAAACAACCTATTCATCTACACAAAATTATGATTTTAACATTTGTGGTATCAATGCATTAACCAAACATTAACAGCCAATGCGTATTTTATAAATTCTGCAGTTTTTTAAGAATTTTTGCACATTGCGCCTCGGTTTGCGCCAATTCGTCGTTGACGATGATAAAGTCGCTAAGAGGCTCCTTTTTTTCATCGGGCCACTGATTTTTCATCCTGGCCAATACTTCATCCCTCGACACCCCGTCACGCGCCATCACCCGAAGGATGCGCTTTTCCAGGGGTGCCGTCACCAATATAATCTTGTCGCAGTCACGATCGGTGCCGGATTCGAAAAGAATCGCGGCTTCGCGAATCACCACCGGTTGATCGATTTGAAGCCGTTTCCATTTTTCGAAGTCATCCCTGACTGCCGGATGTATGATGCCGTTGAGCCTGCGCAGGGCTTCGGGGTCGGAAAATACGATACGCGCCAATGCGGCCCGGTCGATCGACCCTTCCCGGAGGATCCCACGCCCGAAAATTTCTTTAATATTGGCGATTGTGTCCGGTTCCGACAAGACCTTCCTTCCGGCTTCGTCTGCGTAATAAACAGGAATTCCATGGCTGCTAAAATAGCGGGCCACGGTCGATTTTCCGCTTCCGATCCCTCCGGTCAACCCAATGGTTTTCACTTACTTGACAATTAATTTAGGTTTTGCGAAAAACAAGCTTGGGAACGCCGTGCGCGGATCCATTTTCTTCAGCCGGACCTTGTAAAAAGATTCCAGGAAACCCATCCCGTATCCGTAGAATTGTATGCTGGCGGACACGACGGCCAGCAGCCCGATGACGGCATTTGATTGCGAAAGCGCCGCGGCGGTAAAGATGGCCACAAAATACAGCCCATAAAGGATGATGGGCCAAAAGATTCCGCAAAAGGCCAACACGATCGCACCTGACAGGCCCAGAATGAAAAGGGTCGGAAACCAATAGCCGATTTTTCGGTACTGCGGATGCCAACTGTCCAGGATGGGCCTTGCCTTTCCGAACTTATTCACCTGAATGGAAAACTTCTCCCAATCGATCCGCCTTTTGTGGTAAACGAAAGCATCCGGAAAAAGCCTCGATTCGAAGCCCATTTTCCAGAGCCTGATCGCAAGATCCGGATCTTCGCCGGGGTGGATATCGCCAAAACCTCCGGAGCGCTCGAAGGCCAGACGAGAAATCCCCATGTTGAAGCTTCGGGGCTGGAATTTGTCGATTTTCTCCGATCCGCCCCGAAAACCGCCGGTGGTCAGGAACGAAGTCATGGTAAAGTTGATCGCCTTCTGTACATCCGAAAAGGAATCGGTCGCATTGTCCGGCCCGCCGAAAAAATCCACGCGCGTCTTGTCAAGACAGGATTTGACGGTTTTAAGGTAATGTGCAGGAAGAATACAATCGGAATCGAAAATCAGGAAATAATCGCCGGTGGCCATCCTCATCCCCGTATTGCGCGAATCTCCGGGGCCGGAATTGGGTTTATAGTGATACACAATGCCAAGCGACGGGAACAAGGTTACGACCCTGTCGCTTTTTTCACTTGACCCGTCTTCGATCACAATGGTTTCGAAGTCCGGGGCATCTTGCTGGTTGGCAAGACTGGCGAGAAACTCCTGCAATTCGTGCGGCCGGTTGTATACCGGTACAATAACCGAAAATTTCATGTCTCAAAGATACTTTAAAAAAAAAACCGCCCGAAGGCGGCATCTCTTACTGCTTGACGAATTTTGCCGTGAGCGGGCCCGTCGCACCGACCGACCTGATGATGTACGGGCCGGACGGAAGCGCCGAAACGTCAATGGTGGCCCCGTTTGCTGCATATGTGGCCATCACCTGCTGGCCCAGCAAGTTGTGGATACCGATCTTACCCTCAATCCCCCTGATGTAGAGCAGGCCCTTGGTCGGGTTGGGAACCACGCTGATTTGCGGAACGGACTGGTCGGTCGTGCCCAGTGACGCATGATAGGCCGAAACCCTGAACGTGCCGAAACTGTCATTGGCATATTCCCAGACCCGGGCATGGATCGTGGATCCCGGTTCAAGCCCGGAAAGGTTCAGGATGGAGAATGCCTCGATACCCTCGTCGTCGCTGCAGCCCAGCGCTGTCAAACCGGTGCAATCGCCCGTATAGACGCTCATCGCGGTGTCATTGAGGTTCGATCCCGGCTCGGGCCGCGTCTCGATGCTGACGCTGCCACTTTCGGGAACCACGACGCTAAACCAGACATCACCGCCAAATGCAAACGTGCCGCACGTCGGGTTTGGCGGACCGATCGATTTGGATGCGCCTACATTGGTGGCCGTCAAAGGAAAATCATCAAATGTCCCGCCGACGGTAAGGGCGAAGGACGTGTTACATTCGTCATTGGCCACGGCCATCACGGCTGTCGTAAAGGCAAAAGGCCCGGCCCAGCCGCTGTCGAGGCCGTCCCCGCAATGCGCCAGGATCCAAATTTCATAATCGGTCGAAGCGTCCAGCCCGGTAATGATCAGTGGTGATGATACGCCGGCGTAATTCGCTGCCGACGGCGCGGTTCCGCCCGCGGGCCCGACAAATACGTCCCATCCGGTATGTCCGCAACCTGTTTCCCAGGAAACAAGCGCGCTGGTGGAATTGACGTTTCCGATCGTGATGTTATCCACCTGCGCACACGCCTCCCCTGCCAAAATCGTGATGACATAATCTTCCGTTTCGCCGTATCCGTAGGTGGCGCACGGATCGATCAGGCCTCCCTGCGTGTTCCAGACGTCGCGGATCCGCATGCGATGCGCTCCAGCCGGAGGATCGCAGGCCAGTTGGATATCGAAAGTACCCGTTCCGCCCGAAGCAATTTCCTCAGTGGTGAATCCCACCTTTTCATCGTCCGAAAAAACCAGGTCGTCATTGTAATCGACCCAGACGGCAACATTCTGCTGGCCGTAGCTGCCCACGGTAACCTGAATCTCATAGGTCGCCCCCGCCTGAAGTTCGGCGGTGTGGAAAGGTTCGCTTTGGAACACGGAATAAAACGGGTTTACCGGCAACGTGCCCGTGTTGTTGGAAAGCGTCGTTCCGGTAATCACCACATTTGAGATCAGGTCCCCATCGGTCTTCCCGAAATCGTAGTTTGGAAAACAATAGCATTCATTGGCCGGGGTTTGCAACACCTGCACGGGCTCGCTTGCATCCGATCCGCCCGCCGCGCAGGTCACGATCGCCCTGTAGAATGTATCTTGGCCCTGTGTCAGGACGAGCTCCCTGCCGGTGGCACCCTCAATATCGGCAAACTCAACGCCGTCTACTGAGGATTGCCATTGAAACGAAAGGCCGTACTCGGGGAAATCCGTGGACAAAGACAGGGTAAAGGTCACGTCATCGCATACTGCCGACGAGGTGGCCTGAGCGCTGCCGGCATCGGGCGTTGAATCGCACTGGGGCATCGGCATGAAAGTGTATTTTTTGCCAGTCAGATCAACCGTGGAACCCACGGTGTTCACAGCGGTACTGGTAGAGGAGGCCGCCCCGGATGCCGCAGGCAATATGCTGATAAAATCGTCCTCGCCATTGAGCCCGATGCTGGCAGTCGGCGTCCCCACGGGGTTCATGACGGCCCCGTACACAAAATCGATCTGGCCCGTGGTTTCGTGGAGCCTGAGCTTGAAAGAGGCGAAATTTACCGTACTGGCATTACCGCCTCCCGAAATATTGATGTTGTTCCAGCCTATCTCCAAGGTCCTGTTTGGCGCAGTTCCCGACAGAGCGTAGCGAATGGCTCCGCTCCCGCGATTGTGATCGTCCCAAAAAGGCGCGATCAGGGGGCGATGGGGCGATGTCGGCCCGAGTTCGTTGATCCAATTATTAGCTCCAATGGCAGCGCCCAACCGGATAAAACCGTTGGTGCTGATGCTAAACGAACCGTAATCGGAACCTCCAAACGGAAAGCTGAAGCCGATGGGAATGTTGTTCTGGGTCCCGTCGTCTCCCGTGGCAGTCGAATTGGTACCCGCAACCGCCGAATAACTTTCGGCAGATTCGGTAAATGCGTAGCCGGCGATGGATTGGGCCGCCATGTTCAACGATGTGACGGCAAAAAGGATAAGGGTAATTTTTTTCATGTGGTTGGTTCTGTGCGCCTAATTTATAAAAAAATGTTAAGGCATAAAAAAAGCCGCCTTGAAGGCGGCCTTTAATAAAATGTGAGGAGATTACTCCTTGATTACCTTAATGGTCTTCTCGGCATTGCCTGAGAAAAGTTTGACCATGTAAGCGCCCCTTGGAAGCGATGACATGTCGATTGATCCCACTGCAGAACCCAGTTTAACCGCAAGTACGCGCTGGCCCAACATGTTGTACACATTGGCGGAAGAAATTTCGTTTGCCGCAAATACGTTCAACACATTTTTGACGGGGTTTGGATAGAAAGAGAACGATCCGCCTGCAAAAACAGGGGCCGTAAGCGATGCGTCGTAGGCCGAAAGCTGGAATTCGCCGGTATCGGCAAAATCATTGTCGTATCGCCAAACGCTGACATAAAGCGTTTCGCCCGGATCGCGCCCTGAAACCGTGATCAGCGAGAAAAGGTCGGTGCCATCGTCGTCGCTACAGCCGATTTCGGTGAGCGATCCACAGCTGCCCGAGTAAACCACCATCACGGTGTCCTGGAATTCCGATCCATCGACCGTTCCTGTTTCAAATGTCAGGCTGCCCGATGCAGGGACAACAACGCTGTACCAAACATTTTCAACCGCAAATTCCTGGCAGGAAGGCAGCGGGCTGTCGGGAGCGGTTGCACCGACGTTGGTGGTCGTAATGGCACCCGATGCGAAGTCGCTGCCCGGAGTAAGCGGAATGGCGCCGGTACATTCGTCGTTATTGGGTGCTGCGGGCGGAACCACGGTAAGCACGCCGCTGTTGTAAGTGGTTCCGTCCCAAAAGTTTCCATTGGTTCCATCGGTACCGCCGTAAACATACGCGCCGTCGTTAAGCCTCCAGCGTGTGGCAAAATAATACATTCCCGGCTCGAGGTCGGAACCGATGACGGCCATATACTCGTCATTGTTGCCGGTCTGTGCAAATTCGTTCCAGGTACCCTCAGTCCACTGATCGGGAGCCCACGTTGCAGGATCGGTATTTTCCGAGCTGACACCGACCCACATCTGAATGCCTTCGGCCTGGCCGGTCAATCCCGGTTCAACATCGGTAAGGCCAGCTTCGTAAACCTGTCCGTAAACCGTTACCGAACCGCCCTCGACGATGGTTTCGTTTGAGGGATATTGAAGATTTGCGTAATCGGGAGTCTCGTCCGAAGGAACCCCGCAGATGACCGCGCGGACGCGGTTCACGTTTTCGTACTCGCAGTCGTCGTTATTGTGGCTGATGAACCAGATTTGTCCCGTGGTGGTGGAAACCCATGTGAAAGGCGATTCGCCGGCACCGTAGCTCACGGAACCATCGGAATTTCCGATCGTCACGAAGTCGCTCGTGCCGCTGATGAAAGTGTAGGTCTGTCCCTCGGTAACGTTTACCACTGAATATTCGCCCGTGTAGGCGTTGGTCACGATTTCATTGACCGTTACCCCGTCGCAGGTTTCAGGTGTGAATCCTTCGGCACCCGTCGGCCACTGCCCGTTAGGCACGTTCAGGCAAAAACCCGGTGCGCTTTCGGTAGTAAAACTCCAGACATCGCAGCCGGTCGCTTCACCCGCGGCATTCACGGGCACAACCTGCCAGTAAATGGTTGTGTCGAAACCGGTGATGTTGAGCGTTACGCTTGTCTCGGTAAAGTTTCCGACAAGGATTGTCGCCGTGGTCGGGCTGTCTCCTGCGTAGACGTTATAGGAAAGCACATCGCCTTCCGGTGCGACCCATGAAAATTCATAAGCGCCGGTGGGAACGTTGATTGCGCCATCGGCAGGGGTCGGGCCCGATGCACAAAGCGGCGCCTCAACATCGCCGATCAGGCTGACGTCATCGATAAGCCAGTTGTCGCCATCGTCATTGGTCATGACAAAAGCCACATAGATCTGCTGCCCGATATAATTGCTCAGGTCAACCATCTTGGGCCCGAAGGTAAAGGGCACATCCGCCTCGCTCATTACCAGGATGTCGGTAAAGGCTGCGTGCGAAGTCTGGGAAGTGGTGGAAACCTTCACCGCGTACGTATTCGAATAATCGAACTCGTAAGACTGCTGTTGGAAGAACAAAAGATTTGGCGTTTCGGCCGTTACGGTAAATTGCGGGGTAACAAGCCAGTCCTCCTTCGGAGTACCCGGCGAAGTGCTGTCCCAGCGCACATAGGCTGAGGCTGTTCCGGTGTTGTAGGCAGCAGTGGTGCGTTGCCAGTTTTGGCCGGTACCCGCACCATTGGTTCCGATGAAGGATGCCCAACCCGCAGGCGGGAACGTGGTACCTTCAAAGCTTTCGGGAAACTGTGCATAACCTTTGGCGGCAAAGAGCCCGAGGCATGCAATCAACATGGTAATTTTCTTCATTAAAAATAGGTTTTTGGTTTTAAAGCGTTAAATATAAGCAAAAAAAAACCCGCCAAAAAAGCGGGCTTGTTGCTTTAACAATATTATTTCGTGAACGTTTCCATCACCTGTTGGCTCACTCCCATGTTGGAAAAGCCACCGTCATTGTACAGGTTTTGGAGTGTTACGCGCTTGGTCAGGTCGCTGAACATGGCCACTGTGTAATTGGCGCAGTCTATCGCGGTGGCATTGCCCAGCGGGGACATCTTGTCGGCGTAGGAAATGAAACCGTCGAAACCTTTCACGCCCTGTCCGGCAGTGGTCGGGGTCGGCGATTGCGAGATCGTATTGACGCGCACCTTCTTGTCCTTCCCGAAGAAATACCCGAAACTGCGGGCAATCGATTCGAGATAGGCCTTATTGTCGGCCATATCGTTGTAATCAGGGAAAACGCGCTGTGCCGCCATGTAGGTGAGGGCGACGATGCTGCCCCACTCGTTCATCGCATCTTTTTGATATAGCACCTGCATGACCTTATGGAATGAAACGGCCGATACGTCCCAGCCCTTTTGTGTATACTCGTAATTCTGGTTTGTATAGTGGTTGCCCTTGCGAACATTGACCGACATCCCGATGGAATGCAGCACGAAGTCGAGTTTGCCGCCCAGTATTTCCATGGCTTCGGTAACGAGCTTTTCGAGGTCCTGAACCGAAGTGGCGTCGGCGGGAATGATTTTCGAACCGGTCTTTTCGGCAAGCTGGTTGATCGATCCCATCCGCATCGCGATCGGAGCGTTGGTCAGGACAAAGGTTCCGCCCTCTTCATGGACGCGCTCGGCGGTTTTCCAGGCAATCGAATTTTCGTCGAGGGCCCCGAAAATGATGCCCCTTTTGCCTTTGAGTAGATTGTACATAATATAGGTGTTGATTAGCCTTGACAAATATAGCGGATAATATCACGAAAGCAAGGCCCGCGCGTGATTTATGGCTGACTCCGAAACCTGCGATCCGGACAGCATCTTGGCGATTTCCTCAATCCGCCGATCACCTGCAAGTTCCTCGATTCCGGTTGTGGTGGAGCCGCCCTCCGCAGATTTGAACACCTTGTAATGCCGGTTGCCCTTGGCGGCGATCTGCGGCAGGTGCGTAATGGAAAATACCTGCATCGAGCGCGACATTTCGCTCATGATGTTGCCCATGGCGTTGGCAATCTCACCCGAGACACCCGTGTCGATCTCGTCGAAAATAATGGCCGGAAGCTTCGCATAACCCGCAAGGATGGCCTTGACCGCGAGCATGATCCGGGACAATTCCCCTCCCGAGGCCACCTTTCGCATCGGCGCGAAACCCGATCCCTTATTCCCCGAAAACATAAATTCGATCCGGTCAGCGCCATTTGACAGGAAATCCCGTGCGGGCGACAACTCGGCCTTGAAACGGGCATGCGGCATGCCCAGGTTTTGGAGGATTATCTCGATCTTGGCGGATAACTGTGGCGAGGCCGCCGTCCGGCTTTTGGTGAGTTTGGCAGAGACTTCGTTTAAGGCTGCCTTTAGGTTTTCGGCTTCGGTTTCCGCGCGGCTGATGGTTTCGTGAAGCCCCGCATCCAGTTCGGCGGCGGCGCTCAGGGCATCTCGTATCTCGATCAATTGCGCAACCGAATTCACGTGGTGCTTCTTCTGAAGATTGTAGAGCAACTGCAATTGCGCATTTACGATCTCCAGCCTGCCCGGATCGACCGAAAGAGACCCGGCGTTTCGGGCCAGTTCGGCCACTACGTCCTGCAATTCGATCATCGACGCCGAAGCCCTTTCGGCCATTTCATCATATAAAGGTGAGAACGGAGCCAGTTTCTGCAACGATTGCCTGAATTCTTTCAGTGGCGCCAAAAAACCGTACTGCTCGTCCTCGGCAAAGCCGCGGGCACGTTCCAATTGTTCCAAAATCGAACCCATATTCTCGAGCATTGTCCCCTCCGATTCGAGTTCATCCTGATCGGTCCCGTCCAACTTGGCATCGGTGAGTTCCGAGAGCAAAAACTCTTTGTAATCGCGGTCCTTTTCCAGGTCGGACAAACGCGTACGCATCGAATCGATTTCGGCAAGCTTGGATTTGTACTGATCGAGTTTGGATGCGTAGTCGGCGAGCAGACCCGCATTTCCCGCCAATGCGTCGAGCACCTTGAACTGGTACTCGGATTCCGAAAGCGAACGGGTTTCGTGCTGGGAGTGGATATCGATAAGGTTCGCAGAAAGTTCGGTCAACGCCTGCAGGTTGGCCGGCGTGTCATTCACAAAAGCGCGGGACTTTCCGCCCGGCAAGATTTCCCTGCGGATGATGGTATGTGCATCGTAATCAAGTTCCAGCTCGTCAAATCGGCCTTCCAATTTATAACCGTCTATGTCAAAATGCGCTTCGATCACGCATTTTTTCTCAGGATTGCGAAGCGAGGTGGAATCGGCGCGCTTCCCCAAGGCAAGCCCCAATGCACCGAGCAAGATGGATTTACCGGCGCCCGTTTCCCCGGTAATGATGGAAAAACCGTCCGAAAAATCGATCGACAACCGGTCGATCAGCGCAAAGTTTTCAATGTGAAGAGAGCTCAGCATGGCAACAGGATTAAAACCTGATGCGTGACCATTTGCTGGAATTCAGCGGGGAAATCCGGTTCAGGTTGTCAACGACGCCGGTGACGGGAATCGAAGGCCCTCCGGAGAATATCGACACGATCTCATCGCTTTTGGCGTCAAAGAATACGCGGGTCAAAAACGCGTTCGGCCTGACGGCATAAAGTTGTGACAGCGTCTCAAGCGACTTCCCAATTTTCTCCTTGGCGGCTTTCTGGTCTTTGGCCATGTTGTCAAGCCCTTCAAAGTGGTATTCGAACATGGCATCGCGGAACGGCGAATAGGTCGGCGACAGCAAATCGTTTATCAGGAAGTAGCGGTTCTGGTTGCCGTCGGCCTGTGCCCAGCCCTTGTAACCGCCCTGTTGCGCCACATTGGCCACTTCACGGGCAACCTCAAGCCACGGAGTTCCGCCGCCGGGCGCGAATGTATCGGCATCCATGCCAATGATCACGAAGCAGTAAAACGCAACCACCGACACCAGGTTAGAATCGAAACTCGTCGGATTAAAGACAAGGCGTTCGAATTCGGCGTATCGGAAACTGAGGTCCTTGTCGTTGAAATTCAGGATGGGCGAGGAATAAGTGGAATTGTGGACCGGTCTCGCGCTCTGCACCTGGATCGACGCCGTGTAGGTATCGCCGTTGCCGAAAGAGTTCAACGTGATATACATCGAGCAATTGATCCGCTCGTGCTGTTCGTACTTTTCGCCGGTCCAATCGGTGCGGTTGACAAACTCATTCAGCGAATTTTCAAGCGTCTTGAAGGTTTGAGGATTGGCGTTCGCAATGGTTTCGGCATTGACGGTCACCGTGCAATTGAGCTGTTGCGCGGAAACGGCGGTGCAGGCGAAAATCAGGAAAAGCAATATCTTATTCATAGTGTGCGGCAATTTTAGAGATCAGGTCCCGTGCAACCTCTTCCTTGGATTTGAGTTCCAGGGCCTCGGTGCGCAGCTCGCGGTCAATGAAGGTCACCTTATTGGTCGCGTGGCCGAATCCCGCACCTTCATCCCTGAGCGAATTGAGAACGATCAAATCTAAGTTTTTTTTCTTGATCTTGGTTACGGCATTCCCGTATTCGTTTTCGGTTTCGAGCGCAAACCCAACCAGGAACCTGTCGCCCTTTACCGAACCCATCCACGCCAGGATATCGGTGGTTTTTTCCAGGGTAATCTCAAGGGTCGCCCCTTCCTTCTTGATCTTTTCGGGCGAAGTTGTGACAGGCCTGAAATCGGCTACGGCGGCTGCGGCGATCGCAACGTTGCAATCCGGAAAGTGTTCGCGGCATGCCTCGAGCATCTGTTGTGCCGATATCACCCGTACCACCTCAATGTTTTCATCGGATACCGAAAGTGAAACAGGGCCCGTAACCAGAACCACCCCGGCTCCCTGCGAAGCTGCTTCTTTGGCAATGTCGAATCCCATCTTGCCGGACGAATGGTTCCCGATAAAACGCACCGGGTCGATCGCTTCGTATGTGGGCCCTGCCGTGACGAGGATCTTTTTGCCGCGAAGGGGAAGCTTTGACTCGATATCGTCTTGGATGAACCTGACGATTTCCTCGGGTTCGGCCATCCTCCCCTCGCCGATAAGCCCGCTGGCAAGTTCACCGAACGCGGCGGGAATGATGATATTCCCAAAATTTTTCAAGGCATCCAGGCTTTCCCGTGTCGATGGGTGCCTGTACATGTCCAGATCCATCGCCGGGGCAAAGTAAACCGGGCATTTCGCCGATAGGTAGCACGCGATCAGAAGATTGTCGCAGTTGCCGGTCGCCATTTTGGACAAGGTATTGGCCGTTGCGGGCGCAATCAGCATGAGGTCGGCCCAGAGGCCCATCTCGACATGGTTGTTCCACTCCGATCCTTCCTCCTGGGGATAAAATTCCCAATGGACGGGATTCCCGGAAAGCGTGGAAAGCGTTAGGGGCGTGACGAAATCACGGGCGGCCGGGGTCATGATAACACGAACCCGGGCGCCCGATTTTACCAAAAGCCTTACCAGCGCGGCCGTCTTATATGCCGCGATCCCGCCTGAGACCCCGAGCAATATGTTCTTTCCGCGAAGGACCGACATCTTACAGGCTTGCGTCCCTGTGGTAGATTTTCCCGTCAAGCCATTCCTGGACCGCGAGTGCATGCGGCTTGGGAAGCTTTTCGTAGTATTTTGACACCTCGATCTGCTCCTTGTTTTCAAAGATCTCCTCCAGGCTGTCGTTGTAAGTGGCAAACTCCTCGAGTTTCTCGGTGAGCTCCTTCTTGATCTCCGAATTGATCTGGTTGGCCCTTTTGGCCATGATGGTGATCGCTTCGTAAATGTTCCCGGTTCCTTCCTCGATGGCGGTCTTGTTGTAGGTAACCGTGTTCACGGGCGCCGTGGTCTTCTTTAGGTCCATGCTCATTATTTAATGTATTGCTTTAGGTCGTTATCGATTCGGGCAAGCATTTCGTCGGCTTCACCCTTGTATTTAGTGGATGCGTTGAATTTCATCAGGGTGCCGTGTGCGGCCTTGGCCTGTTGCAGGCGCTCCTCCATCTTGGAAGGCACGCTGTTGATGGCCAGCCTGTACGCCGAATCAAGCCTGTAAAACAGCGCTTCTTCCTTGTACGGGGTCCCGGGGTAATCCGAGATGAAATTGTCAAGTGCAACAAGCGCCGACTTGTAATCGGCGATCTTGTTGTAATTCTTGGCATTGAAAAACGCCTTTTTCTCGAGTTTCTCGCGCAGTGCCTTTACCGTCTCGTTCGCCTCGGCCATGTGCTGGGACTCCGGAAAGCGGTCAATGAATGCCTGGAGTTTGTCAATCGCCTTATACGTATCGGTCTGGTCGCGGCTGTAAACCGGCGACAATTTCGCATAACTCTTCGCGGAAAGGAACGATGCCTCTTCCAGATGCTCGCTTTTTGGATATCCGGCCACGAAGGTCTCGAATTGGTATCCCGCCAGGTAATATTGCTTGGTCTTGTAGTAAGACTGTGCAAACATATAATACATCTGTTCGGCGTTGGGGCGGCCCCTGTAGGAAGCGGCGATCTGCTCAAAAAGCCGGATGGCCTTGGTGTACTTTTCCTTTTCGTACATCTTGGCAGCGGCGGCGTATTTGACGTCGGCGTCCTCAGATTTGAGTGCCTTCTGGTATTCGCTGCATCCGGTCAGGATCGCGGCAAACAAAAACAAATAGATTAATCTCCTCATCAAATATTTATTAGCCCCGGCCCTTTGGCAACCGAAAACGCGGGGACAAATTTAGTCATTAATCGGCTGATGGCAAAAAATATATTTACGGGCCTACGACAGGCTTTTCGTAAACGATGCCAGCCTCCCGGCGAGGTTTGCGTCGACGCTCACAAGCGGCAAACGCACCGTGTTCTCGCAAAGCCCCAAAACCTTGAAAACTTCCTTGATGCCGGCAGGATTTCCCTGCTCGAATATCATGTCGATCCCGGCAGCCATTTTGTAATGGAGCCTGTAAGCCTCATCCACTTTGCGCTCGAGGCCAAGGCGGACCATGTCGCTGAACAATTTCGGGAAGCCTTCGGCCATGACCGAGATCACGCCCGCGCCCCCGGCCAAAACCATGGGTAGGGTGACCATGTCATCGCCTGAAATCACCAGGAATCCCTCCGGAGCGTCCGCAATGAGCTTCATCGCCTGGACGATATCGCCGGCAGCCTCCTTGATCGCCACGACATTCGGACAGTCGTTGGCGATTCGGATAACGGTGGACGGAAGCATGTTGCTCGCCGTACGGCCGGGAACATTGTAGAGGATGACGGGAAGCGGCGAAGCCTCGGCGACGGCTTTGAAATGCCGGTAAATCCCTTCCTGCGCCGGCTTGTTGTAATAGGGCGAGACCGAAAGCACAGCCGAAAATCCGTCGAAATTACGCGTTTTGAGTTCGTCGATAATCTCGGCGGTATTGTTTCCGCCCACCCCCAGGACAAGGGGCAGTCGCCCGGCATTGGCTTTTTTTACGGTTTCGATGACGAGCTCCTTCTCGCTTTTGGTGAGCGTCGCGGATTCGGCGGTGGTGCCGAGCACGACCAGGTAATCGATGCCATTGTCTATTTGGAAATTGACGATGCGTTCCAGCGCTTCGGTATCGACCGAAAGGTCATTTTTGAAAGGCGTGACCAGGGCGACGCCGGTCCCAATGAGTGATTTCATTTGATTTTGTTTAAAATTCGAAGGTATTTGGCGAGTTCCGCGGCGAATGTCCCGTAGTTTTCGGCCGTGGTGTCAATCATAAAGTGGTGCAGCCGCTTGTCGACCGAGGCAAATCCGGCCTTGAACCTGGCCTTGGAAAGGTGCGACACCAAAAGCAGCGCGGCCTTTTCAACATCGAAATAGTCGATAAGAAGGTCGAACGGCGTGTCGATGAACTTGCGGACCTGCGGACGGGTAATCGTTGCGGTCCAGCTGATGTCGGCATGGCTGAAGACCGGATGATCAAAAGTTTCGTTTTTGCGGACCTTGTCCCTAAAGGCAAGCACATCGATCGATCCATCCAGCCCCTCTGACCGCAAGGCTTCCACAAGTTCGCGGCGATGCGGAAAATACGATTCGTCGATCAGGATCCCGATACTGCGGACCGGTTCTTCCGAAGTCAAAAGTGCAGTTCCCTCAAGTTGGTTTTTAACTATTTTTTTAGCCGCGAAATCCTTGAGGTGATTTAAAAACATAGTACTTTTACTTGCTGTAAAATTAGGGATTTAGCAGGTATATCGGGTGACAAATCTAAAAAAGTATCGGGGTTGGGCAGCGCGGATTGTTTTATCCTTAACATTTTTGCTGGCGACCTCCTGCAGCCGCACCTACCACGTCACCGGTATTGAAGGCCGGGAACTTCCCATCACGGCCGATCACGGACAATCGGAAAAAATCGAAGCCTTTGTCAAGCCCTACCGAGACCACATCGACCGGGAACTGAACACCGTGCTGGCCTACTCCCTTTCCACTCTCGACAAATCGGACGGTAAATGGCAGACCGGGATCGGGAACCTGATGGCCGATGCGATGCTGGAGCGCGGCAACCGCGTCCTGAAACTGCGAAAAAACCGAACGGCCGACATCTGCCTGCTCAATTTCGGCGGGATCAGGAGTATCATCCCCAAAGGCGATGTTACCACCCGTACGGCCTTCGAGATCATGCCGTTTGAAAATTCGCTTGTCTCGGTGATGCTGACCGGAACCCAGATCCAGGCGATGGCCGATTATATCGCATCGGAACGGAAAGCCCATCCCCTGTCCGGAATGACTCTCCGCGTCAAGGACGGCCGCGCCGAAGAGATCAGGGTCGGAAACAAGCCGCTTGACTTGGGTGCCAAATATGAAGTGATCACATCCGATTACCTGCTAAACGGAGGAGACAACATGACCTTCTTTGCCCCTGCCCTGGAAGTGGTCGACCTCGATTACAAAATCCGCAATGTGCTGATCGATCATTTCAGGGATGCCGACACCCTCAGGGCGCCGACCGATGCCCGAATCACCGAACTCAAATGAACAGACGCCATTTCATAAAACAAACCGCGGCCGCAACTGCGCTCGTGGGCGCGACAGGCCTGACCTCGGCATTTGCAAAGACCCGCAAGCTCACGGTCCTGCATACCAACGACGTGCACTCCTATGTGGACCCGTTCCCGATCACGCATCCCAAATATCCCAATCGCGGTGGGGTTGCGCGCCGGGCCGCCATGATCGAGCAGATCCGCAGCACCGAAAATGTCCTGCTATTGGACGCCGGCGACATCTTTCAGGGAACGCCTTATTTCAATTATTACGGCGGCGAACTTGAATTTAAACTGATGTCGATGATGGGCTACGACCTGGCCACCCTCGGCAACCATGATTTTGACAACGGGATCGAAGGGTTCCACGCAATGTTGCCGCATGCCCAATTCGGTTTTGTGTCTGCCAACTACGATTTTTCAAACACCGTGCTGAGCGGGCTGGTTCCGCCGTACAGGATCTTCGACAAAGGCGGAATCATCGTCGGGGTGTTCGGGCTTGGCGTGGAGCTCGCGGGGCTCGTGGATAAAAAGCTCTACAAGGAAACCCGGTACCTGGATCCCGTCGGCATTGCGCAGGACATGGCACGAAAATTAAAGTTCGAGAAGCGGTGCGACATCGTCATCTGCCTCTCGCATCTGGGCTATCAGTACAAAAACGATCCGGAGAAGATCTCTGACGTGAAGTTGGCGGGGCTTACATCGGACATCGACCTGATCATCGGCGGCCATACCCACACCTTCCTGGACAAACCAACCATCGCCAAAAACCGCGACGGCAAGGATGTCTTGATCAACCAGACGGGTTGTTACGGTGTCAATATGGGCCGAATCGATTTCATCCTTGAGACGCGCGCTTCAAGCGGGCGCACCATTGTGGTCTGATTGCTCGGTCGCGATCACGAACTCGTAAAAGGTGTAAAAGGCGAAGGCATTGAGCCCCATCGCAATCGGCCTGAAAATCAGCGGCGACAGGTCGTTCAAATAATACTTCTCCAGGAATACGATAAATTGGAGCGCGACAAACAACAGGCTGCAAATGAGCAACCATGAATTGCGCCGGTTGTCGTGCATCATGTAATTGGCCAATGCGATCCCACCGAAAACCGAAATCAGGATATTTTGCACGATAAGCAAGAGAAAACTGTTTGAGGGGATGTCCGGGGTGATGGCCAGCAGGTAGAAAAAGATCAGCAAAAACGGAATCATCCCGATTCCCAGCGGAACATAATCCCGCGGCTTGAGCAATTGCACCACCAGGACAATGGCCGCAATTCTATGCAACATGAACGCAATGACCCCATAGAAAAGGATCTCGCGCGAATCGGGAATGAACAAAAGGTTGGTGAGCAGCGAGAGCGACATCGCCGCGAAAAACAGGATGTTGCGCCTGCGCGAGGTTACCAAATAAAGCAACATAAGAACAGCCGGCATCAGTGGTTTGAAGACGATGATCAGCGGAGTATACTGGAAGAGTTCGGCCATGATCTCCACACCCGCCACCAGGAAGTAGGCTGCAGTGATGACATTGACTTTTCGGTCTGGGTGCTCGAAGACCATTTCCGGGAAATTATGGTTAAAGTTAGCGATTATACCGTTTAGGTGACGGATTCGCTCAAAACTTTGCGCCGCGGTTTCGCGAGAGCAGCACGAATTTCACGAAAAGGTATTGGGCGGGAACATATAACGCCATCGCCAGCGCGTGGAAATACTGATCCTGCGCGTAAAAGACCCGGGCCGCGAATATGAATTGCGTCGCCGCAAAGAGCAATGTGGACAATAGAAGGAACAAATTGGGACGGTTTGAAACCATGATGTAATTCCCCAGCGCAAGGCCGCCCAGGAAGGTGATCATGACGCACTGCCCGATAAAGATTGAAAGCCCGTCGCCTATTCGGTCGTGCACGTTCCAGGCCAGGTAGAGATAGGTGAATAAAAACGGGATGCAACTGATTACCAAGGGAAACCACTTGGGTTTTCCCGCATATTTGAAAACCAGGTAAATCGTAAGGGCCCGAAAGACGAAAAAGAACATGGCCCCAATCAGGATGCTCGAATATTTTGGCGAAATAAAAAAGATGTTCGCGATCCATGCAAAGACGAGCATGGCGATGACCCACACATCCCGTTCACGCGCTGACAACAGGTAAACGGCCAACAGCAAAGGCATCAATAGCGGTTTCACAAAATAAACCGCGGACGTATTGCCCTGCATTTCAAAAAATACCTCGACGGCGGCTACGACAAAATAGGCCAACAAGGATGCCGTTGCAATCCTTGAGCGGCCCTCGCGGGTCAATTCTGCTTCCATTGTTCAAAGGTTTCGGTTACCGCACGCCTGTCGACAAAATACCGCACCATGAAAAAATAGGAGACGAATTGCGAAAAGAGGTTCAGGTGGTCCAGCAGGGGAACTTCGATCACGAATTTATTGATGCTGTAAAACAGGTCGGAAATGAGCATGCACAACGACATCAGGCAAAGGTTCAAATAAACCGGCGTGCTCCGGCTGAGGAAATTGAATGCCGATATGGCCACCAGAAGAACCAGAACAATCCCGTAGGCAAGATAAAAGGAATAGTGGGCGTTTACCGATTCGATGTTCATGCCCAGGATCGTATAAAGCCAATACCCCAGAACCGTAATCAACGCCACGAGCAGTCCCACGTTCATGATGTTGAGTTTGGGCACGACCGCATCGGTGAGCGCAAAATAACTTAGGATCAGGTAACTGGCCATTCCGCAGGCCATGACCCAAAGGATGCCGACGGGTCCAAAGAGCAACGTGATCATGTCGGCGGCAAAGAACAACCAGACAGCCACCGAAAAGGTAACGCTCACGTTCCGCGTCTTTGTCTGCAGGTAGTAGTAATAAATGGCCGGAACCACCATCGGCTTGGTGATCAGCATCAGGAATTCGTCGTCCCACACCTTGGCCACGAGCGCGAGGACCGTGGCGGCGACATAGAGGATGAGGGATGGATTCCGGTCTTTCATTCAAGCATCGAAATTAAATCTTTTTCCGATATGATGCTCACCCCGAGTTTTGTAGCTTTTTCCAATTTTGCCGGGCCCATGTTCTCGCCTGCCACGACATAATCCGTTTTGGCCGAAATCGATCCTGAAACCTTGCCGCCACCCGCCTCGATGGCTTCCTTTATGCCGTCGCGCGAGAAATGCTCGAATACACCCGACACCACGAAGGTCTTCCCACCGAGTTTGTCGCTCGTTGGAGAACCTGAATCGGCGAGGCTGAGCTGGACCCCGTAACCCTTGAGGCGTTCTACGATCGCCATATTGTCCTCATTCCTGAAGAAGGCTGCCACACTCTGCGCGATCTTGCCGCCAATTTCGTCGACCTGGGTGAGTTCCTCCTGCGTTGCCGATGCGATCGCGTCGATATTTTTGTAGTGTCTCGCAAGTTTCTTGGCTACGGTTTCCCCGACGTACCGGATCCCGAGGGCAAACAACACACGCTCAAAGGGTACCGTCTTTGACTTTTCGATTCCCGCGATCAGGTTATCGGCCGATTTTTGGGCCATCCGCTCCAATTGGATGATCTGGCCGGCCTTTAGTTCATAAAGGTCCGCGTAGTTGTTGACCAGCCCGTTGCGGAACAAAAGGGCGACCGTTTCACCGCCCAGCCCCTCAATGTCCATGGCGCGCCGCGAAATGAAATGCTGGATCCGCCCAATGATCTGCGGCGGGCACCCGTAATAATTGGGGCAATAGTGTTGGGCCTCACCCTCCTTGCGCACCAGTTCCGAGTCACATTCGGGGCAGGTGGCAATGTAGGCCGTAGGCAAGATGGCGTCGCCCCGCTGCGCAAGGTCGACCGCAATGATCTTCGGGATGATCTCTCCGCCCTTTTCCACGAAGACCGTGTCGCCGATACGAATATCAAGCCGGGCAATCTGGTCGGCGTTGTGCAGGGATGCGCGTTTGACGATAGTGCCCGCAAGTTGCACGGGCTCCAGGTTCGCGACAGGCGTGATGGCGCCCGTGCGCCCCACCTGATACGTGATGGAAAGCAATTTTGTGGAAACTTGCTCGGCTTTGTACTTAAAGGCCATCGCCCAGCGAGGGGCCTTTGCCGTAAATCCGAGTTCATCCTGGTCGTGCAGGCTGTTTACCTTGATCACGACCCCGTCGATTTCGTAGGGCAGTTTGTGCCGATGGTTTTCCCAATGGTCTATGAAGGCAAATACTTCCTCCATGTTTCCGCAAAGCGTCAGGCCCTCGGGAACCTTGAAGCCCAATTCACGGGCCGCCAGCAAAGCATCGTGGTGCGTTTTGTGTCCGGTGCCGATCATCGCATAGACCAGGCATTCCAACGGCCTTTTGGCCACCTCGCCCGAATCCTGGAGCTTGAGGCTTCCCGATGCGGTGTTGCGCGGGTTCGAGTACGGCACCTCGCCTTGCTCGATGAGCTCCTGGTTCATCTTCTCAAAACCGGCAAGCGGCAGGATGACTTCTCCGCGGACCTCGAAATCGCTTTTTTCCGTTACCTGAAGCGGTAGCGATCGGATCGTTCGGATGTTGGCCGTGACCTCATCGCCCTGGACGCCGTCGCCGCGCGTGATGGCCTGCGAGAGTTTTCCCCCGCGGTAATGGATCGAGATCGAGGCGCCGTCATATTTTAGTTCGCACGTGTATTGCGGAGCGTATCCCAGTGTCTTGATAATCCGTGCTTCCCAATCGAGCAAATCTTCGCGCGAGTATGAATTTTCCAGCGAATACATCCGACGGGGATGCACAACCGTGGGGAAATTCTTGGTGATGGCCCCGCCTACCCTTTGCGTGGGCGAATCGGGGTCGAAGAATTCCGGATGTGCGGCTTCGAGGCGGGCGAGCTCGGCAAGCTTCTGGTCAAACTCGAAGTCCGTAATCGCCGGTTGGTCGAGTACGTAATATAAATGGTTGTGCCGATGCAGTTCGGCGCGGAGTTCCTGGATTTGTTGTTGGATGGTCATGGGAGAAAAATACGCACTAAATTAGGCAATCCGCGCGCAAATCTCCAAATCAACCCGCCATCGCCGAATGTATTTTTTGGTAAAGGTCGCCGTCGGAGAGGATCGCTCCCTGTTTGATAAGGGCGAATATCTCGCCGTTGCGGTCATCGCCGAAGGGTTTGCTGCCCTGCCGGATCTCGGTATTTTCGGTAAAGAGGTTGTCGCCGAGCCACGAAAGCCCATCCTTGCTCAAAAAATCCACCGACGGATCGAGCGAGCGGATGACGATGGAATGCATGTGCGACTCCAGGCAATGGAACAGGAAAAGATGCTGAGGCGAGAAATGTTCGAGGTATTCGGCCTTGGAGAGCACGCCTTCCCAAACCAGGTCGCTGAACACATCGAGTTCCTGCTCGGCGACATTAGGACGGTTTTTCTTGATCTCCTCCCACTCGATCTTGTCGATCTGCTGGGTCGCGAGGAAGTTGGCGAACTCAATGTGGAGGGATTCGAGTTGTTCTTTGGCGAGGCGGCTGTACTTCATGGTTGTGGGTTTTGAGTTATGGGTATTGGGTTTTGGGTAATGGATTTTGGGTTGTCGCGTGGCCGCTTGGGAGGGTGTGCTTTCCCGGAACTCAAAACCCATAACCCAAGACTAACCCTAGCCCGGATGGCAGCGGCATCCTTTTGCCGCGGCGAAGCCCGGGAAAAGATACAGCGGACAGCCGGAATAGCTTCGAATTATAATAACAAAAAAACCGGCCTCAGCCGGTTTTCATTATTGTTCTGCCACGATCTCGTAAGGCAGGTCAACCACAACATCGCGGTGGAGGCGGATGCTGGCCGAGTATTTCCCGGTGCGCTTCACGATTCCGCTGGTGATGTATTTGCGGTCGATTGAGTGGCCTGCTTTCTCGAGTGCCTCGGCGATGTCGGCATTGGTGACCGATCCGAAGAGTTTCTCACCGCCGGCCTTTGCCGAAATCTTGATCTCTGAACCCTTGATCTGCTCGGCGAGTTTCTTCGCGTCGTCCACGATCTTGGCTTCCTTGTGTGCTTTTTGCTTCAGGTTCTCAGCCAGGATTTTCTTGGCCGAAGGCGTCGCCATCGTAGCGAAACCCTGAGGGATCAGGTAGTTGCGTCCGTAGCCGGCCTTCACCGTCACCACATCGTCCTTAAAACCAAGATCCTGTACGTCTTTCTTTAATATAAGTTCCATAATTGCCTTTCCTTATTATTTTAGTAGATCCGCCACATATGGCATTAACGCGAGGTGACGGGCACGCTTGACGGCAACCGACACTTTCCTTTGGTATTTCAACGACGTACCCGTAAGGCGGCGCGGAAGGATCTTCCCCTGCTCGTTGACGAATTTCAGAAGGAAATCAGGATCCTTGTAATCCACGTATTTGATTCCCGACTTTTTGAAACGGCAATATTTCTTTTGCTTGTTGGTTTCAATGTTCAAAGGCGTAAGATACCTGATATCCCCGTCTTTCTTTCCTTTTGCTGACTGTTCTATAGACATGTGTTACGCTTTTGCAGTTTTTTGTTTCTCTCTTCTTCTCTCGGCCCATGAGATGGCATGCTTGTCAAGGCTGACGGTCAGAAACCTCATGATGCGCTCGTCGCGGCGGAATTCGGTTTCGAAAGCGATCAGGACTTCTCCCGGCGCCTTGAACTCGAACAAATGGTAAAAGCCGCTTTTCTTGTTCTGGATTTCGTAAGCCATTTTCTTCAGGCCCCAATCTTCCTTGGCTACCATCGTGGCGCCGCGGGAAGTGAGGAAATCCTCGAACTTGCTTACTGTTTCCTTTACCTGAACCTCAGATAAAACGGGATTTAAAATGAAAACAGTTTCATAATGATTCATAAAAAATGATTTTGATTTATTAAAATGTGTGCAAAAGTAGTAATTAAATTTTACCCCGCAAGCGAAAAACGATTTTATTCGTTATAACGCAAAAAAAGCCGATAAACATTAGGTGAGAAGAAAAAAACTTATTACGTTTGCTTCACCAAATCTATAATAAATTACGTTATGAAACTAAATTGTGTCGTTGTCGATGATAGTTCCATTCAGCGGATGATCATCGCAAAGTTAGTGAATAATCATCCCAATTTGCATCTCGTGGGTGATTTTTCCAATGCAATTGAAGCGAAGAACTGCATGTCGGTCCATACGGTTGACCTGATCTTTCTCGACATCGAGATGCCGGTCATCAGCGGGTTCGACTTCCTCGACGGACTTAAGGTAAAACCGCAGATCATCTTCATCACCTCCAAAGCCGAGTACGCGCTGAAGGCATTTGATTATGATGCGACCGATTACCTACAAAAGCCGATCGCGCTGGACCGCTTCAACGCTTCGGTAAAACGCGCCATGGACTTCCACCTTTTAAAGAAGGAGAACCAGGAAGAGGACGGCGAGCACATCTTCATCAAGTCAAACCTCAAGAAACTAAAGGTTTTCACCAACAAGATCAAGTGGATCGAGGCCTACGGCGATTACGTGAAAGTGGTGACCGAAGAAGATTCCAACCTGGTACTTTCCACGATGAAGTCGTTCGAGAAGGATCTGTCGAAGGACAAATTCATCCGCGTGCACAAATCCTACATCATCAATATCGACAAGGTCGAAAGGTTCAACTCAAAATTCGCCGAAATCGGGATCACAAAAATACCTTTGAGCCGCAACAAGAAAGAAGACCTGGTGCGCGCCCTGGCAATCGCCTAACCTAGTAAACATCCACATTTATCGTGACCTTGATGGCGCGGTACTGCGGAACAGCCTCAAAACTATCCAACATCCGTCGGATAGTTTTTTTTATGCCCTCCAGCGAAGTCCCGGGCGGGGTCTTGACCAAAATGGAACGGATATACTCATTGCGGATGCGGCCGACGGGCGGTTCTTCGGGTCCGAGGATGGGCATGTCGAGCCCGTTGCGCATGAATTCGGCAAGCCAGGCCGAACCCATGTTGAGTTTCTCGAAGTCCCGGTGCCGCAGCGTGAGCTTGATCAATCGGTAAAAAGGCGGATAGCGGTAGGCCTGACGTTCGGCGAGCTGGTCCCGGTACATGCCCAGATAATCGTGCCGGACGACCTGTTGGATGATCGGGTGCACCGGGTTGTAGGTCTGGATCAGGACTTTGCCCTCGCCCGCCCTTCCGGCCCGCCCCGCCACCTGTTCCATCATCTGGAACGAGCGTTCAAAAGCGCGAAAATCGGGGTGGTAAAGCATGTTGTCGGCGTTCATGATGCCCACTAGCGAGACGTTGTCGAAATCGAGCCCCTTGGCCAGCATCTGCGTACCGACGAGAATGTCGGCCTCGCGGTTTCGGAAGGTGTCGATGATGCGCTCGAAACCGTGCTTGCCGCGGGTGGTGTCCTGGTCCATGCGGATGGTCCGGGCCTGCGGAAACAGGGCCGCGAGTTCCAATTGGATCTGTTCGGTACCGAAACCCTTCGTGGTAAGGTCCACGCTCGAACACGCGTGGCAGTGCGTCGGCATGGCCATGGCAAACCCGCAGTAATGGCACCGGAGCTGGTTGCGCGATTTGTGGTAGGTCAAACTTACGTCGCACTGGCGGCATTGCGGCACGTTTCCGCACGTCATGCACTCCACCACGGGAGAATAGCCGCGGCGGTTCTGGAAAAGGATAACCTGTTTTTGCTGCGCCAGTTCCGATGAGATCTGCTCGATCAGCGTATCGCTGAAATGCCCCGTCATTTTTTTGCGGAAATATTTGTCCTTAAGGTCCACGAGTTCGATTTGCGGCATCGGGGCGTCTCCAAACCGTTTGGCAAGGGTGGCAAGCGCGTACTTTCCCGTCTCGGCATTGTGATAGGTCTCGATTGCGGGCGTGGCGCTGCCCAGGATCACCTTTGCCCCATGCAGTTTCGCAAGCACGATGGCGGCATCGCGCGCATGGTAACGCGGCGCGGGATCCTGTTGCCGGAACATCTGTTCGTGCTCCTCGTCCACGATGACCAGCCCCAGCTCGCGAAAAGGCAGGAAAAGTGCCGACCGGGCCCCGATGATCACGCGAGCCGATTCGGCATTGTCGAGCGTCCGGTTCCAGGCCTCGACGCGTTCGGCATTGCTGTATTTGGAATGGTACACCGTGACCTGGTTCCCGAAATGTTTGGTCAGGCGACCGACCAATTGCGCGGTCAGGGCAATCTCGGGGAGCAGATACAGCACCTGTTTCCCGGAACGGATTTCGTTGGCAATCAGATTGATGTAGACTTCGGTCTTTCCGCTTGAGGTCACCCCGTGCAGAAGCGCGACATCCTTTTGGGCGAGGCCTTCGATGAGCGCTGTCATCGCCTCTTGCTGGGCGCGGCTCAACACGGGCATCCCCGAATCGGCGGGGTCAAAAACCACCCGGTCGGTCCCGACTTCGTACAATTCGAAAATCATCTTGTCAACGAGCGCTTTCACCACGGGCATGGTCACTGATGCGAATTCGGTGAGCTCGCGGGCCTTGACCGGTTTTTTTAGTGCCGATAACTGAAACCAGGCCATGACCGCCTCTCGTTGCTTGCCTGCATTTTTGAGCAGGTCCATCAGGGTTGCAGGATCGCTTGAGCAGTGCTCGGTCAGCCGAACGTACTTTTCAACCTTGGGCTTGTACGGATCCGCAATTTCCTCGCGCAGGGCGGCGATTCCCCTGTCCAAGAGCTGTCGCACCACCGGAATGATACTCTTCCGCCCAAGTACCTGGACAATTTCCTCAAGCCGCAGGGAAGATTGCTGGGTCAGCGCTTGATGGACCAGGAATTCATCGTCCGACAGTGTAGCCGGATCTACATCGGCGGAAGCCAGCGAAATTACCGTCTCGCTTTCCAGGAGCAACGCCGAGGGCAAGGCCCCCCTGTACACATCGCCGATCGAGCACATATAATAGGACGCGATCCATTTCCAGTGCTCGAGCTGGATGGGCGTGATGGCCGGCCGTTGGTCCAAAATATGGTCGATGTCGCGGGCCTCGTAGTGTTCCGGGGCATTGTTGTGAAGTTTGCAAACGACCGCCGTGTACAACTTGTTTTTTCCAAATGGCACGGCTACGCGCATTCCCGGCTGCAGGAAGTCGAATTCGGCTTGGGTCACGCTGTAGGTAAAAGTCCTGGAAAGTGCCAGGGGAAGGATCGCTTCGATGTAGAACATGGGCTATGATTTGACGCGGTGCCAGTATTGGGTGCGGCCCAGCACCGTAACGCCCACGTACCCCCTCACCTTCAGCCGGTCGGGCGATTCGAGGTTGATATAACATTTATACAATTTGCCGTGCTTTGGGTCCAGGATCCGGCCGCCGACATACTCATTGCCGTCCCGTACAAGCCCCTTGATGACGGTCAGGCCCAATAAGGGTTTACCGCGATCCTCGCCCGGGCATTCCTCGCAGGTGCGGTGCCGGCTCCGGGGATCGAATATTTCCACGACACGGCCGTAAATCTTGCCGCGCTTTTCAAAAATTTCGACAACGGAGATGGGTTTGCCGGTGTAGTCGTCAATGGTTTTCCAACGTCCGGTCACGCCCTGGCCCCACGAACACAGCCCGCAGAGCATCATCGACACCATCAATATCCTGGCCCCCATACCTTTTTCTTTAGCACTTAAAAATACGAAAATTGGCACGGGCTCAGGCCGGTGTGAACAAGTTTTTCCGCTTGAGGCGGTTTATGGCCGCGTTGAGTTCGAATCCCAACAGCAGGATGATGCAGTTGATCCAGATGTAAAACATCATGATCAGCAGCGTCCCGATGGAACCGTACAATTCGTTGTAATTGGAAAACCGGACCACCCAGATCCCGAAGAAATACGACGAAACAATGATCAGCACCGTACTGAAGACCGAACCTACCGAAATGAACGAGCGCTTTCCCGTATGCTTGGTGCCGAACTTCAGCATCAGCGAAGTGGTCATCAGGATCATCAGGATCACGAAGGCGTAGCGCCCCATTTCAAGGATCTGGATCTTTTCGCTGAAGATGTCCTGGATCTTGGTGATCTGCAAAAAAACCTCGAAAACCACGATGATCGCAACGGTGAACAAAAGCAGGAATGACATGACCAATGACATCGCCAACGCCACAAAATACTGCCTGAAAAACCCGCGCTTGATCAGCACGTGGTGCGAGGTCTCGAAACCGCCCAGAATGGAATTGAGCCCGTTGGCCATCAAAAAAATCGAGAGCACGAAACCAGTCGAAAGGAGGCTGCTCTGGCTGTTGTTGAGGATGTCGTGCAGGATGACCGCCACCGCGTCATAGGTATTGGGCGGTACATTGGATTCCACGAAGTTCAGGAAATCATCCTGAAACCCGGGTATGGGAATATAAGGGATCAGGTTGAGGATAAAGAGCGCAAAGGGAAAAATGGACATGAAGAAACTGAACGCGATCGCGGCGGCCCGGTAGGTCAGTGCGCTTTCGGCAATCCCAAGACCGTAAATTTCCAACAAATCGTAAAGTGTCAGGCCCTGCAGCCAGGGCAACCTCACCTTTTTGAGCCCGCGGGCGATGTTGCGCACCACGGGTATGGTTTCAAGCTTTTCTTCGATTTCCTTTGACACTGCAGGGATTTGGAAACGCTAAAGTAGTGTATTCAAGACAAACCTAAAAGCGCGGATGATGGACTAGAACGCCTTCAGGCTCAGGTCCATGTTGTAAACGGAGTGCGTCAGCGCCCCGGACGAGATGTAATCCACCCCGCAGTTGGCGTATTGCCTGATGGTCTTCTCGTTGATGTTCCCGCTCGATTCGGTCAGGCATTGTTCCCCGATCAGTTCAACGGCTTCCCGTGTCATTTCAAAGCTGAAGTTGTCCAGCAGGATCCGGAACACCCCGCCCGAAGCCAGGATTTCCCTAACCTCGGCCAGATCCCGCGCCTCGACGATGATTTTCAGATCAAGGTTGTTATCGCTTAAATAATCCTTCGTTTTTTGGATCGCACCGGAAATACCCCCGGCAAAATCGATGTGGTTGTCCTTGAGCATCACCATGTCGTAAAGCGCGAAACGGTGGTTTTCGCCCCCGCCGATCTTGACGGCCCATTTTTCGGCGGCCCTGAAATTTGGCGTGGTTTTCCGCGTGTCCAGGATTTTGGTTTTGGTGCCTTCCAGCAGATCGGCGAAATGGCGCGTCTTGGTCGCAATGGCCGACATCCGCTGCATCGAATTGAGCAACAGCCTTTCGGCGGCCAGGATGGACCTTGAGAGGCCTTCCACCGTAAAAACGACTTCGCCGTGCTTTACGGGTGTACCGTCGGCAATCAGGATGTCCATTTTCAGGCCCGGATCGGTTGCCTCCAAAACCATCCGGGCAAACTCAACGCCCGCAATGATCCCGGTATCTTTCACAAGCAGTTTGGCCCTCCCGGTCGCACTTTCCGGTATGCAAGCCAGCGACGAATGATCGCCCGGGCCAACGTCCTCGCGGATGCCGCCGTTGATGATGGTCTTGAGTTCGTGGAGAAAGGCTTCGGGGGTAAGCATATCAATGTGTAAATTGTTTAATGTGTAAATGTACCAATTCCGCCGCTCCGCGAAAAACTATATTTCTTCACGCGGCACATCTACATTGTTATACTTTCACATTGGTACATTATTCCATTGGTATATTTTCACATTGATACATTTTCACATTTCCTCATTTCCTCATTAACTTTGCTCCATGTCACACAAAAACATCCTCAAGCTCTTCGCGATCGGCATCGTATTGATCT
Source organism: Bacteroidota bacterium (assembly GCA_023390775.1). GTDB lineage: Bacteria > Bacteroidota > Bacteroidia > Flavobacteriales > Flavobacteriaceae > Flavobacterium. Next base: position 38,799 of record JAEWCF010000041.1, read on the forward strand.
CGGCCGGCATCGTCTTCAAGTTTTCAAAAAACGATGTTGGCACCTTCCTCCTCATCATGGGACTTTGTTTTCATTCGGTTGCGCTGATTTTGTTGATCGTGCGCGCGGCCAGGAAACCGAAGGACGGGGATAATTTCATGGATTCCTGATGCTCATCCGGCTCGTCGCCATCGGGAAAACCGATTCGGCACCCCTCGCCGAACTCATCTCGGCCTACGCCAAGCGGCTTTCGCATTATGTCAAATTCGAGCTGGAAATCGTTCCCGATATCCGCAACGTCAAGAACCTATCCCACGCCGAACAGAAGGAAAAGGAAGGTTCGCTGCTGCTTTCCAGGTTAATGCAGGGCGAAAGGCTGATCCTGCTGGATGAGCGCGGCAAACAATATTCGAGCGTCGAATTCGCGACCCTCTTGCAGAAAAACATGAATTCCGGCGTTAAGGCGCTTGTGTTTTTTATCGGTGGCCCGTACGGATTCTCGCCGCAGGTATACGACCGTGCCGATGGAAAACTCTCCCTTTCCACCATGACCTTTTCGCATCAGATGGTCCGGCTTTTCTTCGTCGAGCAACTTTACCGAGGATTTACGATCCTGCGAAACGAGCCGTACCACCACGAGTGATCAGGCGTTTTCACTAAGCTTTTCAAATATTTTGACGCATTGCACCGCCTCGGCAACATCATGCGCCCGAAGGAGGTTTGCGCCACCCAGAAGCGCCGCCATGTGCAGGGCCGTTGTCCCGTTGAGCGCACCCTCAGCATCCGTCCCGGCGACCGCCTTCACCATCGATTTTCTCGAAACACCGACCAATATCGGCAAGCCCGCAATTTTGAGATCGGGCAAATGCGCCATGACCCGGTAATTTTGGTCAAGGGTCTTGGAAAAGCCGAAACCGGGATCGAGGATCAGATCGGCAATCCCAAATGCCCTCGCCATTGAAATCCGCTTTGAAAAATACAGGAGCAGATCTCGAAGGAGATCGTCGTATTGCGTGTCCGACATCATCGTCTGCGGCGTTCCGCGCATGTGCATCATGATATAGGGAACGCGAAGTTGGGCGACGGTTGCCACCATCCTCTCATCCAAACCTCCCGCCGATACATCGTTGACCATCACCGCGCCCTCTTCCACGGCCGCTTTGGCGACCTCTGCCCGAAACGTATCCACCGAAAGCAATGCCGCGGGGAATTCGCGGACGATCGCCTTGACGGCGGGGATCAGGCGGGACATTTCCTCCGACGGGCTCACTTCGGCCGCGCCGGGACGCGTGGAATAGGCTCCCAAATCGAGGAAGGAGGCACCCTGTGCCAACATTTGACCCGCCGTTTGGACGGCCTGGCCCGCGTTGTGATGGCGGCTCCCGGGAAAGAACGAATCGGGCGTCAGGTTCACGATCCCCATCACTTTAGGTTTGTCCAGCGAAACAAGGCGGCCGGCGCAGTTTATCGTCATCGGGATAAATTAAAAAATTATGCTACTTTTGGAAAAAATCTGACACAAATATAGCCCAATGGAGCCCACATCCCAAGCGTACGACCGGGTCATTGAAGTTTGCCGAAACCTGTTCATCAACAAAATGACCGATTACGGCAGCGCCTGGCGAATCCTGAGGCTTCCTTCGCTTACCGACCAGATTTACATCAAGGCGCAGCGCATCCGGAGCCTTCAACAAAACGGGATGAGGCTCGTTGACGAGGACGAGACGGGGGAATTTGTCGGCATCATCAATTATTCGGTGATGGCGCTGATCCAACTGGAATTGGGCGTTGCCGAACAGCCGGACCTGGATCCCGTTCGCGCCACCGCGCTTTACGAGGAAAAAGTGGCCGAGACCAAACGGCTGATGGAGGCCAAGAACCACGATTATGGCGAGGCATGGCGCGAGATGCGCGTGAGCTCCCTCACCGATCTGATCCTGCAGAAATTGCTTCGGATCAAGCAGATCGAGGACAACAAGGGGCGCACCATCGTATCGGAAGGCATCGACGCCAACTACCGCGACATGATCAATTATTCGGTTTTCGCCTTAATTTTATCGGGATTCAACAAGACGACATGAGAAAGTACATTACCTGGTTTTCACGGATATTCGTCGGGCTGCTGTTCATCGTTTCGGGCCTGATCAAACTCAACGACCCCGTAGGTTTTTCATACAAGCTTGCGGAATATTTCGGCGAGTCGGTACTGAACCTGCCGTTCCTGATCCCAATAGCCCTGCTTCTCGCCGTTCTGATCGTCATTTTCGAAGCGATCCTTGGCGTGATGCTCATCGTGGGTTACCAGCCCAGGTTTACGGTCTGGAGCCTTTTGCTGATGATCGTTTTCTTTACGTTCCTGACGTTTTATTCGGCTTATTTCAACAAGGTCACCGATTGCGGTTGCTTTGGCGACGCGCTCAAGCTGACGCCGTGGCAATCGTTCTGGAAAGATGTGGTCCTGCTGGTTTTTATCGTCATCCTTTTTATCAATCGCAAATACATTACACCGCTTTTCAGCCGATCGGCACGTGGGATTGTCGTGGGCATCGCCCTGGCGGCGTGCATCTTCATGGGTTATTATGTGCTGAATCATTTGCCGATTATCGATTTCAGGGCGTATAAGATCGGGACCAACATCCCCGAAGGCATGTCCATTCCCGAAGGCGCCCCACAGGCCAAGATCGAGATGACGTTCATCTACAAGGTAAATGGCGAAAACAGGGAGTTCAAGGAGGCTGACCTGATGAATTTGCCCGAGGGGGCGGAATTTGTCGACAGGCGCGATGTCGTGCTGGACGAAGGATATGTGCCGCCGATCCACGATTTTACGATGGAACTTGACGGCTCCGATTACACCGAGGAGATCCTCGCGCTTCCCAAAGTATTGATGTTTACCGCCTACGACCTGGACAAATCGAGCGAATCGGGCATGAAAAAACTCGAGGCGCTCCACAAATCGGCGAAGGCCAAAGGCTACAAGGTACTTGCGCTGACCTCTTCCGGCCCCGAAAAGATCGCTGCGATGAAGGCGCGATACGGGCACACCTTTGATTATTATTTTTGCGATGCGACCACGATCAAGACCATTGAGCGCGCCAACCCGAGCCTCGTGGTGCTGGAGCACGGCACGATCACGCAGAAGTGGCACCACAATGATTCGGATAATTTGAAACTTTAGGACATGGGATCTCCACGAAAATCACGCCGCCCCACCGATTACCAAGCCTACTACATACTGGCCTGCGTGGCCGTACTCGCCCTTGGTTATTACATGCTCGACCACGTCGCAGCCTGGGAAGAACCGCCTTTGGGAAACACGTTCCACATCGTTGTGGGGTGTGTGCTTATGGCTGGATCGTCCTTATTGCTGATCAAACTCATCCGCCAGCGCTATTTCCCCAAAAAGAAAAAGAAGCGTGACCGCCCGATCTTTCTCGACGAGCTCCAGCACAAGAAGGACGACGCGCCAAATGTTCCTTAATATTGTGGCATCACGCCCTTCAATACTTTAATTTTACCTAAAAAAGATGAAAAACCTGCTGCTCCTATTCGCGGCTTTCCTGGCCATTTCGTGCACCAATGCACAAAAGAACAGCTTTTCGGGCGAGGCCCTGTCACACCCGCTCACTGCCCTGGACGGAACCCGGCCCACTTTTGGCGAGATATTGCAAAAGCATCGCGGCAAGCCTCTGGTCATAGAGGTCTGGGCCTCATGGTGCGGGGATTGCGTGAAATCGATGCCGCAATTCAAGGAGCTTCAATCCAAGCACCCGGAAGCCGGTTACGTGTTCATCTCGATGGACCGCGCCGAAGACAAATGGAAGGCCGGAATCGAGAAACACGAACTAAAGGGCGATCACTACTGGTCACCGGAAGGAATGAAGGGTTCGTTTGGGAAGGCGGTCGACCTGGACTGGATCCCGCGCTATATCATTGTCGACGCAAAGGGGAATATCTCACTTTACCGCGCCATCGAAACCGATTTTGAAAAAATAGACGAAACCCTAAACAGCCTGAAATAATGCCTACCCGAGAAATGATCGTTGCCGGAAATTGGAAAATGAACCTCAACGCCGAGCAAACCGAAGACCTGCTGAACGCCTTGATTGACAAAATCCCAACCGATACTCCCGTGCGGGTGATCGTCGCACCGTCGTTCATCAACCTGGCATCGGCCGCCGATCATCTCGAATTCACCAATATCGGCGTGGCTGCGCAGAACATGCACCAGGCCGAATCCGGAGCTTATACGGGCGAAGTATCGGCCTCCATGATCAAAAGCGTTGGGGTCAATACGGTGATCATCGGGCACTCGGAGCGCAGGACAATCTTCCACGAGACCGACTCGGTTTTGGCCTACAAGGTCGATGCAGCGCTTCAGAACCGGATGGAAGTCATCTTCTGCATCGGCGAGGAATTGCACGACAGGCAGAAGGAAAATCATTTCAACATCGTCGAGAACCAAATCAGGGACGGGCTGTTCCACCTGCGCGGCGAAGACTGGGAGCAGGTCATACTTGCCTACGAACCGGTTTGGGCCATCGGGACCGGCGAAACCGCATCGCCCGAGCAGGCTCAGGAAATGCACGCTTTCATCCGAGAGACCGTTTTGGAGAAATTCGGGATCGATGTTGCCGAAAAGATCAGGATCCTCTACGGCGGAAGCGTCAAACCCGATAACGCATCGGAGATTTTCTCAAAACCCGATGTTGACGGTGGGCTGATCGGGGGCGCGTCGTTGAAGGCCGAGGATTTTGCCTCCATTGTTCAGGCAGCAGCTATTTAACGTATTGGCAGGCAATTAATTGCAGTTTCCGGCGTTAAGCAACAAACGATTCCCCAAATGTTCAAAAACCTGCTCCTCTTCTTTATTCTAACGTCGGCTGTTGCATCGGCACAGGTGGACAACCAGATGCGCTATACAAGCGACTCGAGGCAATATTTCATCTGGAGCGATGCGAGCAATTCATACGTGCTCCGCGAAACCGAATACGAACACTCCACGATCGACATACGCGAACTCGGTTCAAAAAGCAACGGGTATGTAACCATTGCCATGGTGGACGACGGCCTTTCGCGGCTTTTCCACGGGTCGATCACCGCTTATTCGGTGAATGAAAAGGGTGAGCCCACCTGGCAGTTGCGTTCCAAGATCATGAAGGCCAAGCTGACCTTCAACCCCGAATCCAAGACCCTGACCTACGTTTACGATGCCAATGACAAGCGCTACCAACGCATCATGGTCTACAACCTCAAGACGGCCGAGGACCAGGCGGCCAAATAATCAGATCCCGATTTCCACCTGGAACCGGACATACCAGGAATTCCGCTCCCGTCCGTCAAAGTAATCGAGCTGGTCGTACGTGACCTCCCCCTGCAATTTGAACGTGTGTTCCCAGATATATTTGGTCAGGCCCAGGCTGTATTGCTTGGCGTGCGGCGCAAATTGCCGGATGTCCTCCCCTACTTTCTGGATGGAATACCGCCCGATCAATTCGTACTGCGAAGGCAAAATATAGCTCGCCTGGTAATCGAACCCGCTTCCCGTGAAAACGTAATTGGATTCAAGGGGATCGTCGGGATTTACGGTCACGGCGTTTTCGGTCGTGGTCCTGGACATGTAGGCCATCATCGCCGCAAATCCACGGTACTTGAACATGGCGTCAAGCAGCACCGATTTCATGGTGCGGGGTTCGAATAGATCGTCGCCCAATTGCCCTTGGGTGCGCAGCGCGCGGTTGTTTTGGTGAAAGGCGCCGCTGAGCATCAATTTCGGCGTGGCCTCCCGCACGATATCGCCTTCAAAATAGGTTCCGTCCTTGGCAAAGGCGCCAAAGGGGAACAGTTCGGCTTTGCCGGTAAGGGCGATCCCGTCGTCTGCCCGCCCGGTTACGTTCCTTCCCTCGCCCGTCGACACCGCAGCCTTGAAGTTTGCCGAAAACCTGTCAAGGCGCTCGTTCATGTTGTGGAATTGGAAACCGAAATCGCGGTCAATGGTAAAACGTGCGTTGTTGATGGACCGGTCGGTGAGTTGGAGAGCCCCGGAGGAATTCACCCGTTGGCGGTTGCCGGGCAACTTGGTTTGGCCGAACGACAGGTTCCAGTGCCGGTTGGGCCGGTAAAACACTACCGCATCGCGAATAATGTTGATGTTTTCGCCTTCGTGCACTTCGCCCACATCACCGGGAGCGAACGAAAGCTGGATCGCATACAGGAATTTGGGATTTCCGACGTATCCGTCAAAACGCAGCCGCAAACGCCTGATCTGGCCGTCGTACGCGGGACGTTCATCCTCCGAATCGAGATAGGTGACCCGATTCTGCATCCGGAACCGTATATTGAGTTGAAAAAGGCTGTCGGGCGAGGTGAGCCCCAGGCCCTTGCCATAACTGTAATAAGGCAGTGCCGAGAGTTTGAGGTCATTGTCGTTTTTGGTCTGGCTGATGGTTACCTGTGCCGAAGCATGTACGCTGAACCAAAAAAGCAAAAGCGTGCAGAAGTATTTCATGATGGTTGTGTTGGCAACGCAAAACTAATATTAATTTTTGAGGGGTTCGGGCCCGATTGCTACCTTTGCATAAAAACGCATCATGGCCGAATCTTACCTCGGATATCATTTCACCGTCGAACCGCGCGAACTTGGGTCTGAAATCCTGGTTGCGGAACTCGGGGAAAAACCCTTCGATTCTTTTGTGGAAAGCGAATTCGGGGTGACGGCATACATCCGGAAGAAGGATTGGTCCGAAGATATCCTCGACGACCTCTATATCCTGAAATCACCGGAATTCACGATTTCGTACACAATCGAGGAAATTGCACAGGTCAATTGGAACGAGGAATGGGAAAAGCATTTCGAACCGATCGATGTCGACGGGCGATGCCATGTGCGGGCGCCTTTCCATCCGGCATCGGGATGCGAATACGAGATTGTCATCGAACCCAAAATGAGTTTCGGGACAGGCCACCACGAGACGACGCACATGATGATCCAATTCCTGCTTCGGGAAGATCTCAGGGGCAAAAAGGTCCTGGACATGGGTTGCGGAACGGCAATTTTGGCCATCCTTGCCGAGATGCGCGGGGCATCGGCGGTAGACGCGATCGACATCGACAACTGGTGTTATTTGAACTCAATCGAAAATGCCGAGCGCAATAAATGCAGCCGGATTTCAGTTTATGAAGGCGATGCGACCCTGCTGCACGGAAAACGCTACGAGGTGATCATTGCCAATATCAACCGCAATATCCTTTTGGCCGACATTCCTGCCTATGTGGCCTGCCTTGAAAAGGGCGGAACGCTGCTCTTGAGCGGATTTTATGCCGATGATATCGCTGCAATAGATTCCTGCTGCAGGTCACACGGGTTAATGCAGACCGAACAACTAAGCCGCAACCAATGGGTTGCCCTCAAGTACATAAACCAAAACTGACGCCATGGGAATCAAGGAGAAAATACGCGAGCAACGGGCGACGGAGGAACAACTATCGCTCAATAACGAGATCATCATCTACAATGACGACGTGAATACCTTTGACCACGTCATCGACACGCTGGTGCGCGTGTGCAGCCATACCTTTGAACAGGCCGAACAATGTTCGCTGATCATTCACTACGTGGGGAAATGCACCGTTAAGACCGGCCCGATGAAGGAACTCATTCCGCAATGCACGCAACTTCTCGAAGCTGGTTTGAGCGCGGAGATCGTCTGAGGAGTCTTCAGTCGTCAGTCATCAGTCATCAGTATTCAGAAAAGCTATCAGCTATCGGCGGTCAGCAGTCAGTGGCGATTGAATTTTGCCCGGTTGATTGGTGGCCGTCATTAGTCGTTGGGCATTCGCCACTTGGGGTTCAAGTCGTCCTTCGTCATTGGACGTTTCCATTCGTCATTGGACGTTTCCATTCGTCATTTGACATTCGACATTCGTCATTTGACATTGGTCATTCGTCATTCGACAAAAAAAAGCCCTCTTTCGAGGGCTTTTGATTTAGTTGGCAGGCGCCTTTTCAAAATAAATCGTCGTGACGGTTTCAATTCCGCCCGTGTTATCGGTTTCTTCAAGGCGAAGCTCTGAATTGGTAAGCCTTGTAATTTCGTAAGTTCCGGCATAATTGGCGTCCCCGGTAATGGTTACCATATCGTCGGTCTTGGACCAGTTCGCGACGGTGCTCGCCGGTGATGCCTGGCATACATCGTCACCATCCCTAAAATAGGCAACGCGGTTCAGGACGCCGCCGTCGGCAAATTCCACGTAATCTTTGTTACAGCCCGGCTCGTTGCCTTCGTAGTTCTGTGTGATCGTGCTGTTTGACCCCACTTTCACGGTAGTCTTGATTGGGTTCCAGCGCGCCTGGATGTTTCCGTTGTTCGACGGACCGTCATCGTCGCTGCTGCAGGAGAAGATGGTTGCCGAAGCCAGCACCATCAAAAATAATTTTTTCATAAAACTTGATTTAGGTTTGACCAAATTTAACGAAAATGGCTCCCGGCAAATTGAATTTATGAAATTTTTATGGTCAATGAGGCAGCTTGTCCTTGAGCATCCCATAGATAAATGTGCCCACCAACGCACCGGCCAATACGAAGACCATCGGAAGGAATCCGGCCCCTAAGAGTATGAATATCGGACCCGGGCAGGCACCCGCGAGCGCCCAGCCCAATCCAAAAAACAACCCCCCGATCCAATACCTCGCATTTCCGGGTTCCTTATCGGCAATGGAAATCGGCTGGCCCGAAACATCCCTCACCTTGCCCTTCTTAAAGAGTTGCAATCCGATCAGGCCCGTGAGCACGGCCGTCATGATGATGCCGTACATGTGGAAGGACTGAAAGTGGAACATTTCATAAATGCGGTACCAGGAAACAGCTTCGGATTTGGTCAGGACCACTCCGAAAAAGAAACCCACCAAAAGGAATTGTAAAGTTTTCATCGTCTAAAAAATGAGGGGAAGGATAAAATGGGCCATGATCAACCCTCCGATAAAGAAGCCGATTACCGCCTTGAGCGAAGGGAGTTGGAGATTGCTGAGCCCCGATATCGCATGGCCCGAGGTGCATCCACCCGCATACCGGCTTCCGAAACCGATGAGCACGCCGCCCATGACCAATATGAAGATCATCTTGGGATATTGGAAGGCCTCATTGCCAAACATGATTTCCGGCAGAAGTTTACCGTTTGGCGCGTCGATGCCCATCTGCTCGAGTTGCGCGACCGTTTGCGGATTCAGGGAAACGTTGTCCGGTGACGACATGAAGTTCGCCGCGACGAAACCGCCGACCATGGCCCCAAGGATAACGGCAAGGTTCCATCGCTGGGCACGCCAGTCAAAATCAAAGAATGGAACGATCTTTCCGGCTCCCGCCATTGAACAGAGCGACCGCAGGTTCGACGACATGCCGAAAACTTTCCCGAACCACACCAACACAAGCATGACGCAGCCGATCAAAAAGCCCGAAATGTACCAGGGCCAGGTCTGATTCAAAATTTCCATATGTATACTACTTTGGGCAGAAGATGACCGTTATGGCAACCGGCTTTTGACTTTTGCCTTATTTACAAATGTAGGAAAAATGCGCATGCCCTCGCGCGGCGTTCAATAAAGCCTTAAATTTGGATGGCAAAAGCGCGCGGATGAGAAGATTTTCGATCGAATTTAAATGGGCGGCCATTTTCATGGCCATATCGTTGATGTGGACCTATCTCGAACGGTCGATGGGGCTGCACGATTCGAATATTGAAAATCACGCGGTCTACTCCAATTTCTTCGGGATCTTCGCCCTGGCCGTTTATGCGATGTCCATCTTTGACAAAAAGCGGAATTATTACCACGGACAAGTGGACTGGACCCGCGGGTTCCTTTCCGGGCTGACCCTGACGGTCATGATCGCGGTTCTCAGTCCGTTGACCCAGTTTGTTGCCCTGAAATACATTTCGCCCGACTTCATAGCCAACATGAAGGCGCATTACCTCGCGCACAATCCTGCCGGGGCATCGGTAGCCGACAGTTTTTTCTCCTTCAGGGGCATGCTTTTGCAGGGAATTTTCACCATCATGTCCATGGGTGTGGTGGCGTCGGCAATTATTGCGTGGTTTGCGCGTTCAAAAGAAATCGAATCATGAAAACAATCCTGATTATCATCGCTTCAATTGCATTCGGGTCATGCGTCAGTACCAAGAGCACGCTTAAAAATGTGGATGAGAGCGCACCCGTGCCGCAAGTGCTCAACAATACGTTTGTCATTACCGAGCATTCCACCGACAGCCGATACGGTTACGATCCCGATTATCCCATCAACATGTTTTTTGCCAGCACACGTGACGAAAACATCAACCAGCAACGATTTTTCAATGCACTTGCGGGCCCCGGAGGCGAAAAGATTTTCTTCACCAAACTGGAAAGTTGTTGCCCGTTCCCCACCAAGCGCAGTGAAACAGGCGTCGGCATCCTGGATGTGTACGAGGTTCGTTGGGTCGGGCAGAAAAAACCGGTACGGCTTTATTTAAATATTTATGAAAAAGGCAGGCTTATGGTTCCCATCGGGTTCACCCTGCGCAAAAATTAGACGATGAATATCAATAACATTCCCAACATCAAGAATACCCAAAGCGGAAACTTCTTCCTGCTGGCCGGACCCTGCGCGATCGAGGGCGAGGAAATGGCCCTGCGGATCGCCGAAACATTGGTTGCAATTACCGACAAATTGGAAATCCCCTTTGTCTTCAAGGGTTCATTCAAAAAAGCCAACCGATCACGGATCGACAGCTTCAGCGGGATTGGCGACGAAAAGGCGCTGAAGATCCTGGCGAAGGTGAAAAGCGAATTTGGCGTACCGGCCATTACCGACATCCATACAAACGAGGATGCCGCCATGGCTGCGGAATATGTGGACGTACTGCAAATCCCTGCGTTTTTGGTGAGGCAGACAGATCTTGTCGTGGCCGCAGCCAATACCGGAAAGGTGGTCAATTTGAAAAAAGGGCAATTCATGAGTCCCGAAAGCATGAAACACGCCGTGCAGAAGGTCCTGGATTGTAATAACGAAGATGTCATGGTCACCGACCGCGGTACCATGTTTGGGTATCAGGACATGATCGTGGACTTCAGGGGCATCCCGACCATGCGCAATTTTGCGACGACGGTCCTGGACATTACGCACTCCCTGCAGCAGCCCAACCAGATGACGGGCGTTACAGGCGGCAGGCCGGACATGATCGAAACCATCGGCAGGGCCGGCATCGCTTCGGGCGTGGACGGCATCTTTATCGAAACGCACTTTGATCCTGCAAACGCCAAAAGCGACGGTGCAAATATGCTCGACCTTAAATTATTTGAAGGGTTGATGACCCGGCTGGTGGCCATCAGGCAAACCATCAACCGTTTTAATTAATAAGACTTATCCTAAATTATGTAATTGGTACGGTTATTGGAAATCGTACTTTAGCTGTAAATAATTTCGGCTATAACCAAAAAATTAAAATATTATGAAACGTATTATTTTATCCCTGTTGGCAATTGTTGGCTTTACAGCTCTTTCACAGGCGCAAATCAAAGTCACGCCAAAGACCACGACCACCACGACGGTCAAGACAGAACCCAAGACCACCGTGGACTTCAACAAAAAGCGGATCATCAGGACCGAGGATAAAACCGTGGCGACCGAAACCCGCACCACCGTTCCGACCAGCAGCACCAAGACCAGCAGGACCGTGGATTTTGAAAACAAGCGGATCATCACCACCGGCGGAACCCGTACAAGCGGGCCGGTCATCGTAAGATCGGATGACGATCGCAAATACAAGTCATATAAAAAGAAAAACAAGAAGTGGAAAAGCAAGTTTGCCAACGGCCACGACAACAGGACCAAGTCAAAGCATCACAACAGCCGTGGGCATGACAACAGGTCCAAATCAAAACACCATAACTAATTAAAGTGCCTCCGGGCACTTTTTTTTTATTGCCCAACTCCGGACTTGTCAAAGCGGATGCCCTGCGAGCGCAGGATGCTTCCTGACTTCCACGCATAAACCGCCAGGTAAAGGAAACACGCGACCCCCACGATATAGCTGAACTTGATATTGGTCTCATCGGCGACCACACCCTGGAGCCAGCTCACGATGCCGCCGCCCATGATCATCATGATGAGGAAATTACTGCCCTGGTTGGTCTCGCGGCCCAACCCACTGATCGCAAGGGTAAAGATGCAGGGCCAAAGCGTACTGCAAAACAACCCCACACTGATGAAGGCATAGACGCTCACCATGCCATCGGTAAGCATTCCGGTAATGAGCGCGGCGATTCCGCAAAGGGAAAAAATCAGCAACATCCGGGCAGGATGGCCCTTGCTTGCGATGTCGGCAATGATAAGGACCAGGATCACCGCGGCATAAACGAGGAACCGATCGACATCGTGGCCCGCAATGGCATTAACGCTAAGGAATACCGCAAAAGCCAGGTACGGGGCTATGAACTTCAGGATTTTTTCCAACCCTCCTTTAAGATTGAAGGCTTCGAGCGCACCTGTCCAGCGCCCGATCATCAAACTCGCCCAATAAAGCGATATGAACGGTGCGATTTCGCGGGTTTCAAAGCCGATGTATTTCTCCATGTAATCGGGAAGGTTGCTCGCGGTGGAGACCTCAACGCCGACATAGACGAAAATCGCGATCATGCCCAAAACCAGTTGCGGATAGTGCAGCGCCGAGCGCCCCGTATCGCTGACATCGGCAATGGGATGTTGAGGCGTATCGGGCAGTGCCGAAAATTTCAGCAGGATCGCCACCGCCATGAAGGCCGCGCCCAAAATCAGATAAGGGATCTTGACGCTTTCGATGCTGACGTCGGCCGTGGCAGCCGTCCCCGATCCGAAGATCGCATAACTCACGATGAGCGGCCCGATCGTCGTCCCGAAATTATTGATCCCGCCCGCCAGCGTAAGCCTCTGAGACCCCGTTGAAATGGGCCCCAGCGCAATCGCGAGCGGATTGGCCACCACCTGTTGCAGCGAGAATCCCAATCCCACGATGAAAAGGCCCGAGAGCATCAGCGGAAACGATTCATTGTTTGCGGCCGGATAGAACAGTAGGGTTCCCAGTGCCGAAATGGTAAGGCCAAGCGCAAGTCCGTTCTTGTAGCCGATCCGGTTGATGATATCGCGCCCCGACAAAAACGAAATGGCCATATAGATCAGCGAGCCCACGGTGTAGGCCACATAAAAGGCGACCGAAACAAGCTGGCTCTGTCCCTGGCTCAGGTCAAATTGCTTTTTAAAAACGGGAATCAAAATGTCATTGCTCGCGGCAACAAATCCCCAGAAAAAGAATACCGACACCAACGGGATGAACTGACCCCAGCGGGTCTGAAGCTGACCTGAACTCATATCTAAAAATTTTCTACACGAATTTGGCGAAATATCGCTCGCCATACCATCGGTGAAAAATTATTTACACACAAGTTATCAACCCCGGCCGTCGGCGAATGCCTGCAGATAGGCGAAGCGCGGCGTGAGTTGGCCATTTGCCGTGACCCGGGAACGTTCGAGGATTCCATCCCTGTCACCATTGAAAAAAGCGGGAATCACGTGTTCCAGGAACATTTCGCCGAAACCTTCGCTGGCATCGCGCGGCAGTTCGCAAGGCAAATTGTCTACCGCCATGACCACAACGGCAGCAGGATGGAACATATCCACCTCGCGGTTTTCGGACGGCAGGTATCCGTAGAAAGGCTCTGCAATGGTCGAGGGGCGGATCGTACACGCGATGGGACCGCCGATGTCACAGGAAATATCGGCGACGACGCGAATGTTGTTGCTGGGCGATGCGAGCATTTCCCGGGTCAGGATCTCGGGGGCATCGGTCGCGCAAAAATGTCCCGCAATGAACATGTCGGCCACCTCGGTAAAACGGCCAAAGTCGGATTCGTAGAGCGATGGATTGTCATAAAAATCCTGCTTGACGCCAAGGTTTCCATCGATTCGTCGGTTGTAATCCATGACATCGATCTGGCAATAGACCGGGTCGCTGTATTTTTTGCTCAAAAAATCATCGGTACCGACGCGCTTGATGCGCATCGCGTCGAGCATTTCACGCGCGCCGACGGCCACCTTGCCTTTACCCGTAAGCACGATCTTGATATTGGGAAGCGGGATGCGCCTGAGTTTGGCAATCAAGGCGTCCTGGTCCGGAAGCGTTTCGGCCTTTGGCAGATCGAACAGTTCATACTTGACCCCGAAGGCCCTGAAGCCGTTGTAGGCGCCCACGATGCCTGCGTACCTTCCAAAACCGATCAACCGTTTATGGTTGGCATCCACAATGGTCTCATGGTCATAAAGATCGATGTTCTTGTCGAGAATCGCGCGTAGCAATTTTTGGTTGTGCGGCTGTTTCTTAATCGTATGCGAGAAAAAAAAGTATTTTTTGTTGGGGATCAGCGCATCGAGCGGAACCTCCTTCACCCCAAACAGGACGTCACACCCGGAAAGGTCGTCCACGACCGGGAAACCCGCATCGGCATATTCCGAATCGGGAAAAATCCGGATATCCGACCGCTCCACTAAAATTTCAGCCTGCGGGTAGCGCGAGACTAATTTCCGGAGGGCTTGTGGTGAGAAGACGACCCTGCGGTCTGGCGGGCTTTTGCGTTCGCGGATGATGCCGAATTTCATGTTGGGTATTTCCTGCAAAAGTAGCCTTTAACGCGGGTTCATGCAAACGGGATTCGGTTCGCCGGAATTGAAGTTTTGCACAGGTGTTGAAAAATTTTGGGTACAGATTAACATCGATTGGGAGAGGCCGCAAACCCGATTATCTATATTTGCGAACAAGCCTATGAATTTTTCCAAAGCCTTATTACAGATATTTTGCGCAGCCGTTTTCCTGGCCTCATGTTCCGATGGGCCCGATAAAACGGATAAGTCCGAAAGGGACCCTGACGACACGATCGTGCGCATGGAGCCGTACCGGATCGCCAAACCGAAGTTATCGGCCGGATATGTAAACCGTCAGCGCACGGCCATCGACGCGTTTGTCAAAAAAAATTGGCGAAGCGACAAGGAGAGCCTGAGCTTTCTCGTGGCGCAGAACGGCCAGATCCTTTATGAAAAGTACCAGGGCGACGCCGACAAGATCGAAGGTACGAAGATCGGGGCTGACACTCCGCTCCACATTGCATCGGTGAGCAAGGTCCTGACGGCAACCGCCATTTTGGAATACGTCGATGCGGGCCGGATCGAACTCGACCAAAAGGTAAACACCATCCTGACGGGCTTTCCCTATCCCGAAGTCACCGTAAAGCACCTGCTCAACCACCGAAGCGGCCTGCAGAATTACGCCTACTACTTTGACCAACCCGGCAAATGGGACAAGAAAAAGCCCCTGACCAACAAGGACATACTGGAACGATATATCAGTGACGATGTGCCTCTTGCCTTTTTGACCGACAAGCGATTCACCTACTGCAATACCAATTATGCGATGCTGGCGCTGATCATCGAAAAACTCTCGGGCAAATCGTATCCCGAAGCGATGAAGCAGATGATCTTCGATCCGCTTGGGATGACCAACACCTTTGTTTTCGAGATTGAGAAGCACCGCGAAACGGCGGTTCCCTCCTATTTTGCACACGGTGTCGAGATCGCACTGGATTACCTCGATGCTGTTTACGGCGACAAGAACATCTACTCCACGCCCCGCGACCTTTTGAAATTTGACGAGGCGCGCTACAACCCCAATTTCCTTTCGCCCAAACTGATGAAGCAGGTTTATGTGGGCTACAGCTTTGAGAACAAGGGCGAGAAAAATTACGGCCTCGGGATCCGGATGATCGATTGGGTGACCGGACAACATTTTTACTTCCATAACGGATGGTGGCATGGAAACACGTCGGCGTATGTGAACCTCAAGAAAGAAAAGGTGATGATCATCGCGCTGAGCAACCGCTACAGCACCAAGCCTTACCGGGTGAGGTTTTTGTCCAAGTTGTTTGGGGATTATCCGTTTAAGGAAGATGACGCGGAATAGTTCGGATGCGCGTTAGGGATGGAAGCAGGCTACCGTGTAGCGCGGACAGCCCGGCCGGGCCGAGCGTTAAGAGGCAGTCCGGTGGACTGATTTAGAGAGGAGCCAGGAGCTGCGCTGGCCGGTGTGCAAGGCAACGCCCTACTGAAAAATTTGAAAATTTGAAGATTTGCAAATTTGAAAATGGCCAGCCGACTGGCATTGACTTGGAACGATAATTGCCCTATCTTTGTCCTCAATTATTAATTATTCATTATTAATTATTAATTGTTCTGGGGTCGACCGGTTTTGACAGCGGGTCGAATTGAAAAGTAAGCACGCCGGGCAAGGTAACGATATCCCGTAAAACTGTTGTTGCGACTCTATAAACGGCGAAAATAACTACGCTCTTGCTGCTTAATCTGAATCATAGTAAGATTAGCCTCGCTCCTACAAGGTAGGAGGGCAGGATTCTCCTTGAAAGCCCTGGTCTGTGGCGTTCTTTAAAGGGGAACCGTAAAAATAGACCTACGGAGGGTGAAGCTTTGGCGCCCTTCGGACACTTAAGAAGCTAAGCGCGTTGTGGCCGCCTTTGGCCAAGCACCGCGACGAAAACCCAATCAGAGGATAAGCGTGTAGAAAGCTTTTTGATTGCCTGTTTGGACGGGAGTTCGACTCTCCCCGACTCCACATCAAGCGCGGTTTCGCTGCGTTTTAGCAAATAAAAAATCCGCCAAGTTCACTTGAGCGGATTTTTTATTTGCTAAAATGCGCAGGTTGCGAAGCAACCGAAAAATTGCATTTGCAATTTTGCGAGACCGGCGGAGATGACCGGAGGTACTCTCCTTGTTTAATGTACCAATTCTCTAATGGATAAATGTCCCAATGGGATTATAACGTTATTTGGTGGTAACCGCAGAATTAAGTGGATTTGAGAATTTGAAAATTAGGAAATTAGGAAATTTGAACTAACCGGAGGTGAATTGGGGAGCAAGGCTGATTTCCATCCCGCTTTAGAATATCATCCCGGACGGTCCAGCGCCAAAATTTCCTTTTTGTACTTCGCCGGCAGGATCAGGCCTTTTAAAAATGCGTCGGCTTTAATTACTCGGCTGAATTTGTAAAACGAAAGGACCATTGGGAATGCCGAGCCGCGTTTGTGCCGAAGCAGGGTCGAAACCGCTTTCGGAACCACAAGCTTTTGCGATTCGACCATGATGGCAAAACGAATCGGGCCGAGGTGTTTGCGGTACTGCATAAAAAGGTCGTCGGTAAATTCGCTCCGATGCAGGTTTTCCAGCAGATGCGATTGCCGCATCACCTCATATGCGGCGAAGGTTTGCGGCAGGCCCGGAATCCCCATCCGCTCCCCGATCCGCAGGAAGACGCCAAAGGCTTCCTGCTTTTCGTCGGGTGTCAATTGGCGGTGCAGCAGTTCGTATGCCGAAATGGAATACCCCACCAGCATGAACAAAACGTCGCGATAGGCCCAGTCCGGGATCTGGGCACCGCGCCCCTTCTCCACCGCCGAGTGGATCGCCGCGATCGAGTCGATGGCACGCAGGGCGGTGGTTTCATCGGCAAAAACGATGGTCCGCGCATATCCGACGGTCGAGAACAGCCTTCCGAGCGGGTCGGCCGGCAATTTCCCGGTGAAGTACAGCCAGTCCACGGCCTTGTTCAGCGCAAATTCGGCGGCAGCCCCCGCAAAAATGAACAGGATGGTATCCCCGTTGCCCCAAATTTCACGCACGATGGAGCTCTCACGGACAAAATACTTAGGTTCCATGATTTAAAAACCCACGATCTCGCCCAGGTCGCTGATCCCTATCGTAAACCAGATCAGGATGAATCCAAAAATGAATTTGAGGATCGAAGCGCCCACCGACCCCAACCTGGATTCAAGCCACGGTGATACGGGCGGAACATAAACGAATGCAAACAGCACAAAGGCAATTCCCGGGACCGGATGGACATAGATCAAATTTCCGATTCCGATGCAAAGGAGCACGACTGCAAAAATGTAATTCGCCGCCGTGCCGATGGTGATTGAGCGCTCCATCAGTTCCAGAGTGTTCCGACCAATCCCAAAACGCTTCCCATCCACAGCCCGACGATGTAAACCACGATGCAGGCAACGATGGACAAGCCTTTTTGCCAACCTCCCATCTGCCGGAAATGTTCCATCAGGTGGTAAAACAATCCGCCCATTGCGCCTGCGAATGCAATCACCAGCAGGGGCCGGACCATCCAGTATTTACCCCAGGCGGGATCGGGGTTGTCGACACCGCTGACAAAAAGCGCCATCAGGATCACGGCGGGGATGGCACCCACGAGCATCCGTCTGGCCATCACAGGGTTGTAGATTGAAGTTTGTGTGTTCATAGTATTTAAATTTAATGATTTACGTTGATAATTCTGATGACTGATGACTGATAACCAATGGCTTAAAAGTACTTTTCAATACAAAGTAAAAATCCAAAAAAAATTACCGTTGCGCCCTGATGAGTTTTTCCAGTGCCGACAGATGCCCCTCGAAAGCCATCCGCCCCGCCGGCGTAATAATGAAACTGGTGTTCGGCTTTCGCCCGATAAATGATTTTCGCATTTCTATAAACTCTTCTTTTTCCAGGGCCTTCAGGTGGCTGGCCAGATTACCGTCGGTAACGTCGAGTAGCTCCTTCAGCGAATTGAAATCCATCGATTCATTGACAGCCAGTACCGACATGATGCCAAGCCTGACCCTGCTTTCAAATGTTTTCTGCAGCCCCTGTATTATCTTTTTCACTTTTCGTATCTCAGGTGCAGGTAAATTCCGTAAACAATGTGCAAAGCTCCAAACCCGATTCCCCAAATGACCAGGCTGTATTGCGGCTGGCAGACCGCCCAAAGGCCAAGAATCATTTCAATGATCCCCATGTACCGCATTTCGCTGAATGTAAAATTTCCCGCAACAAACATGGCGACGCCATAAAAAAGCAACGTTGCGGCGGGAATCAGGCCGGCAATCCCGAAAACGCCAAGCAAAATCGATAACACACCGCCCACCGCCAGGGGAACCGCCATGCTGAAAATGAGCCTGCGCGCCGCAGCGTTCCAGACGGGTTGGTTTTGACTGCGGGCCTTTCTCCCGGAGAATAGTGCCACCATCGCAACCGACAATACCAAAGCGGTCAGGGCAATGATCATGATGGCAACGTCATCAGGCCGCGAAAAATCGGCCCGGACCAGCAACCCGCTTCCCAAAGCGCTCGTCTGCCAAATCACCAGGATGCTTGCCAGAAGCCCAATAACACCGGCGACAATTCCCGACCAACCCGCAAGCGAGAGGAATTTGGTGGACCTCTCCATCATGGACCTTATTTGCGTCAGGTCATTAAAATATTCGTGTTCCGATTTCATACAATGTACTTTGCGGTACAAAGTTAAAAATTAAATGTTACGCCCGACAAGTAGCGTAAAAAAAATTAATGATTAGTTGTCGCCCTGGGCGCGCCTGAGCCCGGGCTTGTCGGTCAATGTGATCTTTTTACCCGAGAGGGAAATAAGCCCCTGCTTGTTCATCTCGCTCATCAGGCGGATGCAGGATTCGGTTGCGGTACCGATGATGCTCGCGATCTCCTCGCGGGACAACTGGAGTTTAAGCGAGCCGTCGGGATTTGTCCCAAAGTTTTCCTCAAGGTACAACATGGTCGAAGCCAGGCGCTCCCGCACCGTTTTTTGCGCCATTCCCACCATCAGGTCATCGGCATCCCGCAGGTCGCCGCAGATGGTGCGCATCACGTTCATGGAAAATTTGTTGTTGGTATTGAAGAAACCCAGGATCTCGCTTTTTGGAATGAAGCACACCTGCATGTCCTCGAGGGCGACGGCGGTCAGGTTTGCAGGTTCGTCACTGATCATGGAACGCTGCCCGAGGAGCTCGCCCTTCTTGACGAGCTTGACGATCTGGTCCTTTCCATTGGCGCTGAGTTTGGTCATCTTGCACACGCCGTCCTTGACGCAGAAAACGCCCTTGACATGCTCCCCTTCCTGGAAAATGGCGTCGCCTTTCCTGATGGTTATCGCCGTTTTGCACGTGGCCAGCTTGATCAATTCTTCCTTGCCGAGCGCCTTCAGCGAACTGAATTCGCGCACGATACACTGTTCACATTTACTCATACCCAATTTGAAATCGGTGCAAAATTAAACCATTTCCATGACAATTATCATTTTTTAACGGTCTGTCCCTGTGGAACTTTGCCCCGGGTAAATGAGCAATTATGGATGCGAAGGCATGTTTTCACTGCGGATTGGACTATTCGCCGCAGGACGAGATACGTTTTGACGACAAATCATTCTGCTGTGCGGGATGTAAGACGGTATATGAAATTTTCAGCGCCAACGGACTCACGCGCTACTATGAACTCGAGCGGAATCCCGGTGCGACTCCCGGTTCCGACGGCGGGCGTTATGCCTTTCTCGACAATCCTGAAATCGCGCAAAAGCTCCTCGATTTCCAGGAAAGCGACACAAGCATCGTCACGCTCAACATTCCGCACATCCATTGCAGTTCCTGCATCTGGATCCTGGAAAACCTCTCAAAACTGCAACCGGGGATTACGAGCTCCCAGGTGAATTTTCCCGCTAAGCGCGTAAAAATAAATTTTGACGGCTCCCAAACATCCCTGCAGCAGATCGTTGCGTTATTGGTTTCCATCGGATACGAGCCCTACATCAGCCTGGAAGATTACGGCGCCAAAAAGCCCAAGTCCGACCATTCCCTGACCTTCCGGCTGGCCGTGGCATTCTTCAGTTTCGGGAACATCATGCTCCTCTCCTTCCCCGAATATTTCGAAGTGGGCGAATTCTGGCTCGAACAATATAAAGTTTTTTTCAGATGGCTGACCTTCGCGCTGGCGTTGCCGAGTTTTCTGTATTCGGCCAACATCTATTATGTCGCCGCCTGGCAATCGATCAGGGCCAGGATGCTCAACATCGAAATCCCGATCGCACTGGGAATCGTCGTCATGTTCGTGCGGAGTACCGTCGATATCGTGATGGGTTACGGACAGGGGTTTTTCGACTCGCTGACGGGGCTCGTGTTCTTCATGTTGCTGGGCAAGATGTTCCAGATGAAGACTTACGGCTTCCTGAGTTTCGAACGCGACTATAAAAGCTACTTTCCCGTCGCGGTCACCCGGATTACGGCAGACAGAAACGAGGAAAGCGTTCCGGTGTATGAAATCCTCAAAGGCGACAGACTGTTGGTGCGCAACCGCGAACTTATCCCCGCCGACGGCATCCTGATCAGCCCATCGGCCTCGATCGATTACAGCTTTGTGACTGGGGAATCCGTGCCCGTGGAAAAGAGCTCCGGAGACAAGTTGTTTGCCGGTGGCAGGCATGTGGGCGCTCCGGTCGAGATTCAGGTCCTCAAACCCGTCTCCCAAAGCTATCTGACCCAATTGTGGAGCCATGACGTGTTCCACAAGCAATCGGAAGGGTTTGAAACCATTACCAACCGCATCAGCCACTATTTTACGCCCGTGCTTTTGCTCATCGCCTTTGCCGGCTTCGGGTATTGGATCTTCATTGACACCGACACCGCGTTCAACGTGTTCACGGCGGTACTCATCGTGGCATGCCCATGCGCCCTGGCCCTTACGGCGCCGTTCACGCTGGGCAATGTTCTGCGGATCTTCGGACGGGAAAAATTCTACCTCAAGAACGCGCAGGTCATCGAGCAACTTGCCAGGATCGATACGATTGTCTTTGACAAGACCGGTACGATAACCAGCGCAAGGAAATCCGAAATCTCCTGGCAAGGCCGGGTTTTCGAACCCACCGAATCGGAACTCGTAAAAAGCCTGCTCCGCGTGTCCAACCATCCGCTTAGCCGAATGCTGTACGACAACATGGAAATGGTCGGTGTCAAAACGGTCCGCGAGTTCGAGGAAGTGACCGGGCGCGGGATCCGCGGGATTGTCGACGGGCATGAGATCTTGATCGGGTCTGCGTCATTTGCGGGCGGAAACGGGCTCCGGGACCACCTCCAGACTTGTGTCCACGTCAGTATCGACGGCAAGCATTACGGCAAATTCGTTTTCGGCAATGCCTACCGCGCGGGGCTGAAAAAACTCTTTTTGAAATTGGGCCGGCAATTCAGGCTGATGATCCTCTCGGGCGACAACCAGGGCGAACGAAGATCGCTTGAAAAACTGCTCCCCGCCAATGCACAATTGCTGTTTGACCGCAAGCCCGATGAGAAACTTCAATGCATTGCAGGCCTGCGGGAACAGGGCCGGAACGTCATGATGGTGGGCGACGGCCTAAACGATGCCGGTGCCCTGGCCCGTAGCAATGTCGGGGTTGCGGTAAGCGAGAATGTCAATGTCTTCTCCCCGGCCTGCGATGCCATCCTGGACGCCTCGCAATTTGATAAACTCGACACCTTTTTGGCACTGTCCAAAAAAGCCATGCTGACCATCAGGCTGAGCTTTGGGCTGTCGCTGCTCTACAACGTGGTCGGGCTCAGTTTTGCCGTGACGGGCAACCTGCTTCCGCTCGTGGCGGCCATCATCATGCCGCTGAGTACCGTCACCGTGATTTCTTTCGTGACGCTGATGAGCAACTTCCAGGCAAGGGCCTTGAAACGAGGGGCTTCGGGGTTAAACTATTCAAAACCCGTGACCCAAGACCCAAAACCTGTGAAATCGGCGGCCGCATGATAAATGTCATTATTTGACCAGGTCCGCAAACGTAATTTTGTCCAAAATTCAAGGGTATGAGTGTTATTTATCTGCTGATCTCGATCAGCATCATCGTGGCGGGATGCTTCCTTACGGCTTTCGTGAGGGCCGTCCGCAGCGGGCAGTACGAGGACGACTACACGCCGTCGGTAAGAATGTTGTTTGAGGACGAACTCAAGCAACCAGTTGAAGAACCAAAACAAGATCTGTAAAATGGAAATGCAGCAATTTCATTACGACAACAAAATCGTTCAAAAATTCGTCTACGCCACCATCGCGTTCGGGGTGATCGGGATGTCGGTGGGGCTTTTGCTTGCGCTGATGTTCATCTTCCCCAACATCACCGACGGAATCTCGTGGCTTTCCTTTGGCAGGTTGCGTCCCCTGCACACCAACGCCGTGATCTTCGCCTTTGTGGGCAACGCCATGTTCGCGGGGATCTATTATTCGATGCAACGCCTGCTCAAGGCCCGCATGTTCAGCGATGCGCTCAGCAATATCCATTTCTGGGGCTGGCAGCTCATCATTGTGGCCGCGGCCATCAGTCTTCCGCTGGGTTACACTTCTTCAAAGGAATACGCAGAACTCGAGTGGCCCATCGACATCGCCATCGCGCTCATCTGGGTCGTTTTCGGGATCAACATGATCGGCACCATCCTGCGCCGCCGCGAACGCCACCTCTATGTCGCGATCTGGTTCTACCTGGCGACTTTCATCACCGTAGCCGTGCTCCACATCTTCAATTCGCTGGCGCTTCCGGTTTCGGCGATGAAGAGCTATTCGGCGTATGCGGGAGTTCAGGACGCGCTCGTACAATGGTGGTATGGGCACAACGCCGTGGCGTTCTTTTTGACCACGCCGTTTTTGGGGCTGATGTACTATTTTGTCCCCAAGGCCGCCGACAGGCCCGTCTATTCCTATCGCCTTTCCATCATCCACTTCTGGTCGCTGATCTTCATCTACATCTGGGCCGGTCCGCACCACCTCTTGTATTCGGCGCTTCCCAACTGGGCGCAGAACCTGGGCGTCGTGTTTTCGGTGATGCTGATTGCACCGTCATGGGGCGGTATGATCAACGGGCTCCTCACCCTTCGCGGGGTTTGGGACAAGGTGCGTACCGATGCGGTCCTGAAATTCTTCGTGGTCGCGATCACCGGTTACGGAATGGCGACTTTCGAAGGCCCGATGCTGTCGCTTAAAAACGTCAACGCGATTGCCCACTATACCGACTGGATCGTGGCCCACGTACACGTCGGGGCGCTTGCCTGGAATGGATTCCTGACTTTCGGTATGATCTACTGGCTCCTGCCACGCATGACCAAAGGCCCGATGTTCTCCCTTAAACTTGCAAATGTGCACTTCTGGCTCGGAACTCTCGGCATCATCATTTACGCCCTGCCGATGTATGTGGCCGGGTTCCTTCAGGCCTCGATGTGGAAGCAATTCAACCCCGATGGCACCCTCACCTACGGAAACTTCCTGGAAACCGTCACCCAGATCATCCCGATGTACTGGATGCGCATGATCGGCGGGTCGATGTACATCATCGGAACTTTCGTCATGGTGTATAACGTGGTGCAGACCATCCGCCGCAACAAAGCCGTCGAGGACGATGCCGCACAGGCTCCCGCTCTCGAAAAGATCAGCGCCGGAAGGCTCAAGGGCGAGAAATTCCACGGATGGCTTGAGCGCCGTCCCGTACAACTGTCGCTTCTGGCAACCGTTGCCATCCTGATCGGCGGGGTGATCCAGATCGTGCCTACCATCATGGTCAAGTCCAATATCCCGACCATCGCCAGCGTAAAGCCTTATACCCCGCTTGAACTAGAAGGCCGCGACATTTACATCCGCGAGGGTTGCGTGGGCTGCCACTCGCAGATGGTTCGACCGTTCCGCAGCGAGGTCGAGCGATATGGGCCGCAGTCCAAGGCCGGCGAATTCGTATACGACAGGCCTTTCCTCTGGGGATCCAAGCGAACCGGGCCGGACCTTCACCGCGAGGGCGGCAAATACAATGACAACTGGCACTTCAACCACATGTGGGATCCGCAGAGCACCTCGGCGGGATCGATCATGCCGGGCTACAAATGGCTGTTTGACAACAAACCGATGGACGTTTCGCAGATCGAGGCCAAGATGCGCACCATGCAACAACTGGGCGTACCTTATACCGATGCGGAGATTGCCGATGCCCGCAAGCACATGGATCTTCAGGCGTCAAAAATCGAGAAAAACCTGGCGTCAGACCCGGACTTTGTCAAGAGTTACGAGGCCAGCCGCAAGAAATCGCAGGCATCGGGCGAGGAATTCACGCCGATGAAGGACCGCGAGATCGTGGCACTCATCGCCTACATCCAACGCCTGGGGACCGATATCAAAGTAAAACCTAATACCCTTACCGATGTTCGAAGCAATTAAACACAATATGGAAACCATCTCGGGCGTGGAAATCTACCCGATCGTTTCCCTGAGCATATTCTTTGGATTCTTTGTCGCCCTGGGATTCTGGGTAGCCACCTATAAAAAATCCACGATCGCCGAACTCAGCCAGATCCCACTGGAAGACTAAATCCCAAGATCATGAAAAAGTATTTTCCAAATTACATTCGCGTACAGGTCTTCTTCTTCGCGATTTTCGGGGCGATGGAATATTTCATCGACTCGGGCAACCAACCGGCCTTTGTCCGCTACCCCATCACGCTGCTGTTTTTGGCGGTGGTCCTGATTGCGCTCATCGCTGTTGAGGCGGTGATCTCGGCCAGTGACAGCGTGGCCTATAACCTCATGACCGAAGAACAGCGCAGGGCCTATGACCAGGCGCAGGACACTCCGGGACAATTTTCCCAATGGTGGTCCAGGCTGATGCAGAAACTTTCGGGAACGCGCCCGCAGGAAGAGGAGGCCAAACTTCTCTTGCACCACGATTATGACGGCATCCGCGAACTGGACAACAACCTTCCGCCCTGGTGGCTCTACCTGTTCTATGGTTGCATCGTGTTCTCGGTGGTGTACCTGGTGCATTTCGAACTGATGGGCGGCGAGACACAGGAAGACGAATTCAACCGCGAGATGGCCGAGGCCAAGATCGCCGTGGAGGAGTACAAGAAAAACGCTCCTGACCTGATGGATGAAAAGACCGTCACATTGCTCACCGACAAAGCCGAACTCGCCAAGGGCAAGGAGATCTACGACATGAATTGCGCCGCCTGCCACCGCGCAGACGCAGGAGGAACCATCGGCC